>JBNKYQ010000067.1:0-12572 GCA_050300975.1 Kordiimonas sp. | reverse complement strand
ACCGCGACAAGACGGGCGTTACCACCACGCTGACCTCAGGCACGGTGATCAAGTCGGACCTGATCATCGGCGCGGACGGGCGCGGCAGCCTGGTGCGCCAGCACGCGGGCTTGCCCGTGTCTGTGATTGACTACAAGCAGCACGGCATTGTGTGTTCCATTGAGCACGAATTCAGCCACTGCGGCATCGCGCACGAGCGCTTCCTGCCCTCAGGGCCCTTCGCGATCCTGCCGCTGTGCGGCAACCGGTCTTCGCTCGTGTGGACGGAGAAGAGCCATCTGGTCGAGACCATCATGGGGCTTTCTGACCGCGCGTTTGAAAGCGAAGTGCGCCGCCGGATCGGTGATTTCCTGGGCGAGGTGAAGGTCATCGGTGGCCGCTGGGCTTACCCGCTGACGCTTCAGTATGCGCAGGAGTATGTGGCAGACCGCCTGGCGCTGATCGGCGACGCCGCGCACGGCATTCACCCCATTTCCGGCCAGGGGCTGAACCTGGGGCTAAAGGATGTGGCCGCGCTGATCGAGACGCTGGTGGGCGCCCGCCGCGTGGGCCTGGATATTGGTGCTGTGAATGTGCTGGAGAACTATGCCCGCTGGCGCACCACCGATAACGCCAGCGTCTACGCCATCACTGACACGTTCAACCGCCTGTTTTCAAACGACATTGAACCCATCAAGCTCCTTCGCGACGTGGGCATGGCGGCGGTGGACCAGGTGGTGCCGCTGAAGAACTTTTTCATGCAGCACGCGCGCGGCACCGTAGGTGACCTCCCGAAACTGTTACGCGGCGAACGGGTTTAGGGCTGCTATACTGCCCCCATGAAAACGCCAAGCAACGATATCGCTGCCGCGGTGAGCATGCAGGAAAGCCATGTGCGCATGGCAGAAGGCACCAAACTGCTGTTTGACGCCACCCTGTACCCGCACCGGTCGTTGAAGCCGCACCAGTTCAGGCGCCTGTTCTGGTTCCTCGTCGCCGTGTGCCTGTTTGCGGGCCTGCGCTTCATTGTGGTGGGCGCGTGGCCTGTGGTAATTTTCCTGGGCGTGGACATACTGGCCATCTGGCTGGCCTTCCACTTCAGTTATCGTTCCGCCCGACTTTATGAAACGCTGCAGCTGAGCGAAAAAGACCTGATCGTTACCCGCGTGCACCCGAACGGGCAGGTCGAGAGCTGGCGCTTTGACCCTTACTGGGTGAAGCTGAGCCTGAAGACGATTGACGAGGACCGCAACCAGCTGTCGCTCACCAGCCACGGCGAAACGCTGGTGTTCGGCGACTTCCTCACCCCCACCGACCGCCGCAAGCTCAAGGCCGCCCTGATGCCGGAACTGGCGAGGTTGAAGGGTTAGGCGTCACACACAATATATATCATTCCCAAGAACTTTGAGCGTGAAGGACCTGAAGCTGAAGAAAGATGATTTCAATAAGCGCCGTTGGGAATTGGCACGCCCGAAGCATCCTTTAATTGCTTGGCTAATTGCAGCAATGGGCGTCGCAGCATTAATTGCTTCGACATTCCTTGAAGATATTCCTCAGAATTTTGCACGATATGCCGGTGTTGCAGCATTTGCTATCGATACCATTTGGCTTGCTATCAGATATTGGAAAGCTCCTTATACAATCTTGCTTGAGCAGCTCGCCGCTAAAGAGCAAGAGATCAATTCTCTTTCCAAACTATTGTCTTCTCAAGAAACCTATCAAGCTGGCTGTGATCAAATAGCAGCTTGGATAGATTCTGGCGTCGACCTACTAAATGAACCGGGATCGATATTTCCAACAGATCAAGCAGCTAGGGCTGCGTACAGCAATGCTTGGCGTTCTTGGGTGGTTACGGTACGTGAAGGTGCAAAAAACATAGACAAGAATTTAGGTCACCGCCTCTACAAGCTTGGGATAACTGACCCGACGCCCCTACATCTCAAGTATGACGACACAGAGGTGGACCTTGGTATACGAATGCTAACAACTTATCTAAGGCTACTTAGGGAGTACTTGGATAAAGACCCAAAAATTTACTCTGTCGAAAACGGTGCCGTCTCCCAAAAATAGGCTCCTAACCCACCTTGCAGTAGACCTGCGCGATGGCGCGGGAGGCCCTGAGGGCATTGCCTGACTTTTCAAAATCCTGCGCGCGCAGGCCCTCAATCGCCTTGCCTTCATCACTGATCAGCCCGGCCTTCTTGAACACCTGCGGGTGGGTGGTATAGACCCGGCCCCGGCGCGGCGCACCGGCGACCACGGTGCCGATCACATAGCCTTGCTCGTCAAACACGGGCCCACCAGAGATACCGCCGAGCGAACCGTCAAACAGCGGCCTGCGCTCCCGCTCCACCCATGCGATCACAGCTTCGCGGGCCTGGTAGCGCCCTTCGGAGCGCATGAAGGTACGGCCAAAGACGGTGGCGCGCACGTCCGCCGGCTTGCCCTGCGGGTAGCCCATCATATAGCCGTTGGTGCCACGGTTTGGGCTGGCATCCGTCAGCGCGAAAGGCTGGGCCCGAAGCGCCCGGGCGCGAAGCACGGCGAAATCGCGGGTACCGTCGCTGACGGCGGACAAGACCGGCTCCAGCTGGCGCGGGCCCACCACCAGATAGACCTGCGAACAGCCGTCCACCACGTGGCGGGCGGTCACGAACGTGCCTTGGCTGTCGACCGCAAAGGCCGTCCCCACGCTGTTTTTCGCCTGGGGGTCAAGGGCTACGACCACATCGCCCATTTCGGCACGCGGCAGGGGCGCATCATCGGGCGTCAGCACCGCGGGCGGCTCCTCACCGGGGCCACCGCGGCGCGGGCCGTCACCATCCAGATCCACATTCGCGTAGCGCGCGATGAAGAAAAGGATCGCAATGATATAAAAGAGAAACTCGACCGTGCGGCGCATGCCTTGCGCCCCCTAGCCTGAAATGGCCGCCGAATTGATCGCGGCTGTTGCCAGCTTGAACGACACCAGAAGGATCGCGGGGCCCATTTCGCCATTTTCAATGCGGTGCGACAGGTCTTTGAGGAACAGGTCCACCAGGCGGAAGGCCGCCAACTGGAACAGAAGCGCGATCACGCCCCAGACAACAATGTCCCAGACATTCATCGAAGACGCCATGGAGAAAGCCACCGGCAATGAGAGGCCGACAATGGCACCGCCGAGCGTGGTTGCCGCCGCCACATTGCCTTCGCGGATCAGCTTGATTTCATCATGGGGGGTGATGCGGGTATAGATGAAGATGCCTATCAGCAGCATCACAAGGCTGGTGGCCGAATGAATAACGAAGAACGGCAGGCCGTTCCACAGTGACACAAGCGCTTCTTCCATGATGTCTCCCCCCTCAATCGACCGTTATTTCAGGTCAAGCACATCTGTCATTGAATAGCGCCCCGCGCCCTTGCCCGCAAGCCAAAGCGCCGCCTTGACAGCGCCCGCGGCAAACAGGCCCCGGTTTTCAGCCCGGTGGCGGATGGTCAGGCGCTCGCTGTCGCTTGCGAACACCACATCATGCTCCCCGATCACCGCACCGCCGCGCACGGCGGAAAACCCGATGCTACCCTCAGTGCGTTCGCCGGTGATGCCTTCACGCGCCTTGGTGCGCAAGTCTTCAAGCGGCTTGCCTCGCCCCTCGGCTGCGGCTTCGCCCAGCATCAGCGCCGTGCCGGAAGGCGCATCCACCTTGTGCCGGTGATGCATTTCCACAATTTCGATGTCCCAATCGGTGCCCAGGCGCTTCGCGGCGTCGCGCACCAGCGCCATCATCAGGTTGACGCCGAGCGAATAATTGCCCGCCTGCATGATCGGCACTGTCTCTGCCGCGCGGTCAAGCGCTGCGTGGTCCGCCACCGTCAGGCCCGTGGTGCCGACAACCAGCGCCGTTTCAGTCTCGCGCGCCAGCGCCGCGTGGGTCGCGGTCTGGCCGGGCGGGGTGAAATCAACCACCACATCGGCTTCATGGAAAACATGCTCGGCAGTGTCGGCGAGGCGGACATCCAAGCCGGGGATCGGTTTGCCGATACCAGGGTGAGACGCGATCTCTGACCCGGCGACAATGGTCACGCCCTTGGTTTTCAGGAACTCTTCCGTCAGCGCCTGCCCCATGCGGCCCATACAGCCCAATATCCCGATCTGCACATTTTCCGCCATCTGGTTTCTCCATGGTTGGAAACATTCATAATTGCTAGCAGCAGGCGGGGGAAAAGGAAAGGCCGGGCAGAACCCGGCCTTCTTCATTTTTTCTTGCGCTTTTCCTTAGAAAGCGCTGCCTGTCAAAGGCTTAGAAGCGTTTCGTCAGGTCGATGCCCCAGAGGCTTGGTGTCTCGCGCTCGGAAATCGGCGTGCCGAAAGTGGTGGCCGTCACGCCCGTTGCGCCGCCCAGGTAGCGGTTGCCGAACAGGTTGGTGACAAACAGGGACACCGAAAGGTCCTCATCCGCGTTGCTCCAGCCCACGCGCACGTTGGTGAAGTTGCGGGCCTTGCCGGTTTCCCAACTGCCGTTGCCCCATGTGATGGTGCCGCAGGTACCTTCAGACAGGCACTGACCATTCTGGCGCTGCTTGCTGGTGTAGCTGTGATCCAGATGCAGGTTGATCGACCCATTGTCGCCGCCCAGGCCGAAGCTATAGTCGCCACCGAAGGAGATGCGCGTGCTTGGTGCCCCCGTGGGTTCACCCACTTCAGACGCACCGCAGGTGTCGGTGCAGGTGACATCCTGATAGCCGCCGTTCGCGAACAGGCGCAAGCCAGCGGCGGGCGCCCAAAGGAGCTCAACGTCCACACCCTTGCCTTCGGTGTCGGATGTTTCGGTGACATAGCGCGGCACGGACCCACTGTCGAACGACACAAGGCGGATCGCCTGCTTGTCGTTATATTTATATTTCCACACCGACGCATTGAAGCGCACCCGGTCATCGAACCACTGGGACTTCAGACCCACCTCTACGTTCCAGACGGTCTCGTTATCGAACTCGCTGTTAACCTCCTGGGTGTTGTAGCCGCCAGCTTTGTAGCCCCGGGCGTAGGACGCATAGAACATCGCGTCATCCGAGAAGCGGTAGTCGATCGCCACCCTTGGGCTGACGTTGTTCCAGCTCTGGCTGCGTTCAAAGTCGCGGCCCTCACACACCTGGGTGCTGGCGTCCGCGCAGATCGGCAGGTTATAGACGATGTCACCCGACCCGCCGACAACCGCCTGCAGGATGGCCTGGTGGATATCCGCCAGGTTGCCGACGCCCGGGATATCCAGAAGGGCGGAGCCTTCAATTTCCCGCGGGTCGGTGCGCCACAGCCACGACTTCTTGTCGTGGGTATAGCGGATACCGGCTGTGAGGTTCAGGCGGTCGCTGACGGCATAAGTGGCGTCAGCAAAGGCGGCGAACGCCTTGAAGGTGCCTTCGCCGTACATATGTTCGGTCCACATGCGGCCTTCAAACGTCTGGAACGCCAGGTTCGAGACATCCTCAAGCGACAGGCCTTCAAGCGGCGTACCCACCGCCGATGGGTCCATGCAGCCAAGCGGCACGGTGGTGAGGCCGATGAAGCTGTTCATGCTATCGAGGAACAGGCTTTCGCAGCCGTTGATGCCGTCCGCGGGATTGAAGCCGTTCGCCACCAATATGCCCGGCGTGGCGCCAAGGTTATAGAGCGCGGTATCGATCGAATCCATGGTGGCGCGCACCACCGTGTCCTGCTTGGCGTTCTCCCAATAATAACTGCCGCCGATGGTCCATGTCAGGTCCCCGGACGTGCCGTTCAGGCGCAGTTCCTGGTAGATATGCTCATTCTCTTCGATGTTGTTGCTGTCGAAATAGAAAGCTGGGTCCGCCGTGCCGTCTTCTTCCTCCAGGTTGTTGGAGGTGAAGCGCTTGAAGGCGGAAATGGACGTAAGTGTGGCCCAGTCGAAATCATGGGTGATGGTGAGCGTCACGCCGTCCAGGTCGCGGTTCTCCTCACCGTTTTTCACGTCCGATGAAAACGGCCCGTATGGGTCAGCCCCGCCGAGCGAGTTGCCGTCGCGGAAGACGGACCAGTCACCACTGGACGCTGGCACATAACCGGCTGGCGTGAAGTTGGCGTAGAAAGCCTGCAAAGGCACCGCGCCGGTGAGCGCCGAAATCGGCAGGGCGCCGAACTGCTCGCGGCTCAGGCCGCCAAAGGCGGGGCCAAGCACCGCATGCAGGAAGTCCACATGGCCCGGCAGGTCATTGAGGGTTTCCGCCCCTGGCGCGAAATCCAGGCTGCCATCTGAGACACCAACCACAGGCTGGTCTTCGTCCTGCTTGGTATGGTCAAACTCATACGCCAGATTGAGCGCCGTCTTCTCGCTTGGTTCCCAGCGGAACTGCAGGCGGCCAGTAACATTGTGCTCGCGGCCATAATCATCGCCCGTAAGCGCGTCGGTTGCGTAACCATCCTGATCGTTGACCAGGAAGTTGGCGCGCATCGCCAGCGTGTCCGTGAGCGGCGCGTTGAGCATGGCGTCAATCCGCTGCTTGTCGAACCGGCCAAAGCGCAGGTTCACGCTGGCGTCAAACTCATCCATGTTCGGCTTGTTGGTGATGATGGAAATAGCACCCGCCGCCGTGTTGCGGCCAAAAAGTGTGCCCTGTGGGCCCTTCAGCACCTCAACCCGCTCCACGTCCGAGAAGAAAACAATCCCGGCGCCTGAACGCGAGGCATATACGCCATCGACGAACACACCAACCGCTGGGTCGGTGCCCACGCCAAAGTCTGACGTTTCAATGCCGCGGATCTTGAAGCGTGGCTGGCTGACGCCAGAGACCTCCAGGCCAGGCGTATAAGCCGTGATATCGCGAAGGTCTTCCGCCGCGATCGTCTCCAGGAAATTGCCGGAAAAGGCATTGAGCGCGATCGGCACATCCTGGGCCGACTGTTCGCGCTTCTGCGCGGTGACGGTAATTTCCTCGAGCGACATGGTATTTTCAGCACCGTCCTGTGCGCTAGCGACCGGCGCAACACATAAGCACGCAGCGATACTGACACCCGACAACAGGGCGTTCGACAGATTGGTCATAGACATGGGCTTCCCCCCCCTTATTTGCTCTAACTGACCTGAACCGGCACCGCTAACCTCCTATCAAGGTTACTGGCATGGGTGCCGGACATTTACATGAAACCGTCCTCCATCTCCCTGAGGTTGGTCCCACAACGCAAACAGCCTGCCATGCCCCCGAGCATAGCAAGCTTCCTTACTCCGTTACACATGTCCTTGTTACTCAATACTCTTGATCCATTCCTTCAGAAGGGCCACGCCTTCTTCATGAACGGTCGTCCGCCCCACCTCGGGCATCATCACGCCCGGGTCTGTGGAGTTGAGGCGGTGGATCAGGATCGACTGGTCCGGCTTGCCGGGGTCGATATCAAACATGAAACCGCCGGAACCACGGCCTGCCGCCACCGGGCGCTTCAAATAGCCCCATGTGGTCTTGTTCGTCTCCCACCAGGTGAGGAACAGGCCCGACGTGGACCCTGGCCCTTCAGCGCGGTGGCAGTGGGCACAGTTGACATCCAGATAGGCACGGGCACGAGATTCAATGGATGCAGTCGGGTCATCATACCGGGGCACGCTGGGTGCGTCGGCGGGCGCGGGGGCCCCTTCAAGGATGCCGTGTGACGCCCAGAAAGCGAGCTGGTTCTCTGGCCCATCTGGATAGTCATAGGTGAAATTCAGGTTCCGGGCCTTCGGCCCAATGGGCGAGAATTCGTGGCCCAACACGTGGCAGCCTTTGCACTGGTTGCGGTTCGGCACCACATACTGGATGTCGCGGCGCGCGCCCTCTTCGTCCACCCAGGATACCGGCAAAACCTTGCCCGCCACCTTGAGGTCCGCGTCAGTCATATCCTCGTTCCAGACATAGGCCCAGGCGGACCAGCCCTTCTCGCCGTGGATCAGAAGCCGGGTCTCGATCAGGCGGACGTCCACGTCCGGTTTACGGAAATCAGCCGGGTAGGCGAAGGTTTTGACGAGCACGCTGCCCACGGGGAACTCAAGCGCCTCGCGGTCGTTATAGCCCGCGGCCTTGCCCCCAGGCACATAAACAAAGCGGAACTTGTGGGCATAGTCGGTGAACAGCGGCGTCGCCAGGTCATAGGGATAAACCCCATCGTTCGGTACCTGGGCGGGGCCATCCTTGAACAGATTATAGGCGGAAAGCTTGCGCGCAGGGCGCGGGGTCAGGAGCGCGGCGTCATTGACACCAGCCGTGGACGGAGGGGCCGCCACGGCTGGGGCACTGGTTACCCCCATCAGGCAAACCAGTGTCAGGAAAGATAAAAACAGAACACGCACCTGACCCATCCCCTTATTTGTCCTGTGGCAACTCAACAGGCCCGCGGAACTCATAGGAACCCGCGTAATCTTCTATGTCCGTATCCGGGTCGGCGCCCCACGGCAGGATGTAATCCTTCGCGAACTGGAGGTTCGCAAAGCTGGTGCCTTCCGGTTCGCTGATCATGATGGACTCTTCATCATCGGCGCCAAACAAAGCTGCCCAGAAGCCGTCCACCACGCCGTCCCACACAATTTGTGGCACTGGGGTGCCGGTCCGGGGGGCGATCAGGTCCTTGACGGCGCCGTCCGGATCCCAGCCGGCGCGGCCATGCTTGTTGTCATGCACATAAATACGGCGCGGCAGCGGATTGTAGGTTGGGTCGTTATATTCGCGCGGGTAAGCCACCAGAAGAATGTTGGCGGACGCGTTTTCGCCCACTTCATTCTCAAACACTTCCACTTCGCGGTTGGCCATGATCATGATGCCCGAGCCACGCGGGACGGTGGCCACGATATTGCCCGGAGGCGCGAAATTCGGCGTGTCGTTGGCGACAACCTTGTTTTGGTAAACCCGGACGCTGTGGCCACCCATCTGCGGCAGGTTCGGCAGGTCAAACACCAGAATGCCGCCCGTATTGTGGGTGGAGGTGTTGCCGTAAACATCTGCGCGGTAGCTGTTCTCGATCTCGATCCCGGCCACATTCAGCTCAGCCCGGTTGTTCCGAACGATGATATCCTGGCTTTGGCCCACATAGATGCCGGCGTCGGACGCGCCCTTGACCACAGAGCCGTCAATCAGCACATGCTTGGATTCAACTGGGTAAAGGCCGTAGGCGCCGTTTTCCGCGTTTGGGCCGCGGGTCCATTCCACCCGCACGCTGCGGAAGGAAACCGTGTCCACGCCCTTAGCCTTGATGCCGTCGCCCGGCGTGTCCTCGACCGCCAGATTCTCGACCGACACCCGGTCGGACGTGATCAGCAGGCCTTCGGACCCGGCAATCTGGTTCTTGAACGACAGGATCGTCTTGTCCATGCCGGCGCCGCGCACCGTGATGTCCGGGACATCAAGCGACAGGGCCGCCGAAAACTGGAACACGCCTTCCGGCAGTTCGATAATGGTGCCGGGCTCCGCCAGGATAAGCGCTTCCTGAAGCGCCTCCTGGATGTCCGCAGCAGCATCGATTTTTACAACATTGTCCTGTGCAAGGGCGGCGGGCGCCACCACAAAAGCCACAAGCCCGATAAGAGCATGTTTGAAACTGGTCATTGCTTCCCCCTTTGCCATTGGCTCCCCAACCAATGGACTCCATTAATTCCTCCCAGCTAGAGTGCAGAAGCTTTGGCCTTTCGTCAAAGGAAAAGTGAAAGTGTTTCATTTTTTATCCAGGCTGGACTAGTATCCCCGCGGGGGTTAGAAGCGCGTGAAAAGGGAGTGCCGCGTGCCGACGACGACTGTGACATCAAAGAAGAAACCGATGCAGGCGCGGGCTAAAGCCCGGCGCGACATGATCATTGCCTGCACGGAAGATATCCTGAGCCGCGACGGCATCGAGGCGGTCACCACAACGGCGATCGCGCGGGAAGCAGATATCCCGGTTGGGTCCATCTACCGCTACTTCAAGGACAGGAACGAGATCATGGCGCTCCTCCATCAAGTGGCCTATGACGATGTGGTGGGGACAGTTGCTGATGCGCTTGCGAAAATCGAGCCCGGCAAGGGTTTTCACGCGACCCACGAAAAGCTGATCCGCACCTTCTGGCGCGCTGCCCGTAGCCACCCGACCTTCCGCGACCTCACCCGCTGGGCCAACGCCCACAACAGCCTGTGGGACGTGACGCCCGGGCCCGAAAGCAACCTGCAGGGCCTTGTGGAGCAGACGCTTGATGTTGCGGGCGTTGAGCTGCCACCGGGGCGAAAGCAGGTGATGCTGCGCACAGCCGTGACCACGCTTTCGGTGCTGATCGACCAGGCCATCGAGGAACAGGATGAGACGGAAGCCGACGCCCTGATTGATGAGATCACCAGCCTTCTGACCGCCTATTTCGACTGAGCCCCGCGTCAACAGGCAAAGGAAAAGCCGCCCCGGGTCAGGAGGCGGCTTTCTATAATTCAATTTGGACTCGGCCTATTCGGTCAGGTCGTCCCACAGGTCCTTGACCTTTGAGAAGAAGCCTTCGGAGCGGGGCGAGATCGTATCGCCGCCCTCTTTGGCGAACTCTTCCAGAAGCTCGCGCTGCTTCTTGTTGAGATTGGTGGGCGTTTCCACATTCATCTCAACGATCATGTCGCCGACAAAACCACCGTTCAGTTCCGGCATGCCCTTGCCCTTTAGGCGGAACTGCCGGCCGGACTGCGTGCCTTCCGGGATCTTGATCCGGGCGCGCTTGCCTTCAATTGTCGGCACCTCAATGTGGCCACCGAGTGTAGCGGTCGTCATCGGGATCGGCACCTGGCAATAGAGCATGTCACCGTCGCGCTTGAAAAGCGCATGCGGCTTGATGGTCAGGAAGATATAAAGGTCACCGGACGGGCCACCCCGGCTGCCGGCTTCGCCCTCGCCCGCAAGGCGGATGCGCGTGCCTTCCTCCACCCCTTTCGGGATTTTGACCTGCAGGGTCTTTTCTTTCCGCACCCGGCCCGCGCCAGAACAAGATTTGCACGGGTTGGTGATGATGGAGCCGTTGCCCTGACATTTCGGGCAAGTGCGCTCGACCATAAAGAAGCCCTGGCTGGCGCGCACCTTGCCGGCACCGCCGCAGGTGTCGCACACCTCAGGCTTGGAGCCAGGTTCGGCACCCGAGCCACCACATGGCTCACACGCCACAGAGGTCGGCACCTTGATCTTGTCTTCCTTGCCGCGGAAGGCATCCTCAAGGGTGATTTCCATGTTGAAGCGGAGGTCACTGCCGCGACCGGGGCCACCGCCACCGCGCCGCCTGCGGCCGCCACCGCCCATGAAATCACCAAAGAATTCTTCAAACACGTCAGAGAAATCGAAGCCCGCGCCGCCATGATGGCCGCCGCCAGGGCCGCCCATGCCGCCCTCGAACGCCGCGTGACCATAACGGTCGTAAGCCGCGCGCTTTTCCGGGTCCTTCAGGACCTCGTAAGCCTCGCCGATTTCCTTGAATTTCTTTTCCGCTTCCGCGTCGCCCGGGTTGCGGTCCGGGTGATACTGCATGGCAGCCTTGCGGAAGGCGCTCTTGAGCGCTTTCTCGTCAACGTCCTTGGCGACGCCGAGTAGTTCGTAATAATCTGCTTTAGACATAGGCGGTTCTCCGCTTTTGTCGCCGCGCCCCTTAAACTCAGGCGCCGCCTCCAGAATTCCAGAGGCGGCGCGAGCATTGGTATGGCGTCAGGCGGCCACCTTATTTCTTGTCGTTTTCGTCGACTTCTTCGAAGTCCACATCCACCACATCGTCTTCGGCTTCCTTGGCCGCCTTGTCAGCAGCTTCAACCTCGGACTCGTCGCTCGCGTGGGCGGCTTCTTCCTGGCTTGCCTTGTAGATCTGCTCGCCAAGTTTCATGGTGGCCTGTGCCAGCGCTTCGGTTTTCGCCTTGATGTCGTCGACGTCTTCGCCTTCAAGCGCGGTCTTCAGGTTCGCAACCGCATCCTCGATAGCTTTCTTGTCGTCTTCACCAACCTTGTCCTTGTGCTCGTCGAGGTTCTTCTCGGCCGAGTGAACAAGCGCTTCGCCCTGGTTCTTGGCTTCAACAAGCTCTTTCCGCTTCTTGTCCGCGTCAGCGTTTGCTTCGGCGTCCTTGACCATCTTGTCGATGTCCTCGTCGGAGAGACCACCGGAAGCCTGGATGCGGATTTGCTGTTCCTTGCCTGTGCCCTTGTCCTTGGCGGACACGTTCACGATGCCATTGGCGTCGATGTCGAACGCAACCTCAATCTGCGGCACGCCGCGTGGGGCTGGCGGAATACCCACCAGGTCGAACTGGCCCAGAAGCTTGTTGTCTGCTGCCATTTCGCGCTCACCCTGGAAGACGCGGATGGTCACTGCACCCTGGTTGTCTTCCGCGGTCGAGAAGACCTGCGCCTTCTTGGTCGGGATCGTGGTGTTGCGCTCAATGAGGCGGGTGAACACGCCGCCCAGCGTCTCGATACCCAGCGACAGCGGGGTCACATCAAGAAGCAGAACGTCTTTCACGTCACCCTGCAGAACGCCTGCCTGGATCGCGGCACCCATGGCCACAACCTCATCCGGGTTCACACTTTTATTTGGTTGTTTCCCGAGGCGATCACTCACCATATCCTGAACCATCGGCATACGGGTTGAACCACCAACCAGAAC
>JBNKYQ010000066.1:0-12597 GCA_050300975.1 Kordiimonas sp. | reverse complement strand
CCCTCCGTTTTCCTGGGTGTACTGGCCACTGTCTGCGGCATCAGCCCCTGGCGCTTGATCTCAGCCCGGATATATTCGGCGGCGTCCACCGTGAAGGCACCACCGCAGGACATCATGCCGCTGGGCACCATGATCGAAGGGACGTCCTTGACCAAATCACGGAATACTGTGTGGCGACCGCTGCTCCAATTGGAGACATGCACGGCGCCTTCCTCAAAGAAGCTGCCGATTACAATATCAGGCGGCGTCATCACCAGTTGCTCGAGCGGCAGCAGCCCCCAACCGTTCAGGCCGAGGTCTTCTGCGATGGGCTCAAGCCCGGCCAGCCGGATGATGTCATCCACGCTGCTGCCCCGCCCCGCGGTATAGCCACTGGGCGTCATATAGACGGCCTTCAAGGAGATCGGCGCGGCAGACTTCAGCGCCCGGTAGCGTGCCAGATAGTCCGCCATGAAGGCCTTGCCTTCCGCTTCGTGCCCCAAAAGCGTGGCGACAGAAGCGAAGTTCTGCAGATTGGCTTCAAAACTGAGGGCGTATGGCGGCAGATAGGCCGTGATGCCCACGCGGTCAAACCGGGCGTCCATTGAGGCGCTGCCGCGGTAGCTGCGCACCAGAACATCGGGCCGCAGCATGAGGATTTCCTCGGCGCCGCCGCGCACCACCGGTAAGCCGTCCGCCCGCGTGCGGTAGAAGGAATTCGGGCTGGTCGCGTCCGGTGAGAGGGCAACGATATCCGCCCGGTCCGCGAAGGCGAGGACATATTGGTCGGCACAGAAATCAAGCCCCGCAACCGTTGGCGCCGCGCTCGCGGGCGAGCCAATTGCCGCTGCCAGCACAGCAGCCTTGAACCAGTGTCTCAAATGCAGGCCAGAGGGCATGCCCGCTCCCATCGTCAAAGGTTGCACAAAACCACTGAAGGGGAGCTTGCCATATAGACAGGGACAATCTCCGCGCGTTTCAGCGGGATTGTCGCCATTGCGGGAGAACCGCTCTGATCAGCTAGCCCGGCTGACAGATGGGCGACGCGGTGGCAGGTCTCCTGGCTTTTGGATCATTCGCTGCTTCACCCTTCCCAGACCAATTCGATCGGTCCAGTGGGCCTTGTTGAAGCGCGTCCCCAATCACAGTTGCGGGTACAGCCACGGCTTTGGTTGACGGGTCAACCTCCGTGTTCCCTCTTAGCCGCCCAACGCCACAGACGCCGGGCCAGCACCACCTGTTTCCGCTATACTGCATGGCACGCCCCCGGGCAAGGCGCTTGTTCCCCGGGGGCAGCGTCAAGAATGCCCTATGTGCCCTCAGGCTGCCTTGGAAAGGGGCGCGCAGGCCTTTGCGATGCTGTCGATATGGCGATGATCGGTACCGCAACAGCCACCCAGCACCCTGATCTGCGGATAGGCTTCCAGAAGCGTCCGATACTGCTGGCCCAGTTCCTCCGGGTTGCCGTCATCCAGCTCTTCCGCTTCATCGAGTTCCGCGTGGCTGCAGCGCGACGCGTTGGCACGCAGGCCACCGATGCGGTTCATCCAGGCGGTTTCTGCCTCCAACACATGGTCAAAATGGTCCGGGTGGGCGCAGTTGATCATATAGTAAGCGGGATAAGCGCCCGTGGCCGCGTCCACCGCCGCCACAGCCGCCTTGAGCGCATCACCGCTTGGCAAGCGCCCATCGGTTTCCACCGTGAAGGAAATGGCGACCGGCATGCCGGCTTCCTTAGCCGCCAGGGCAACACCTGTGGCTTCGGGGATGTTGGTCATGGTGATGGCCCCAATCATGTCAGCGCCCGCTTCCTTGAAGGCGTTCGCCTGCGCCTGGTGATAGGCGCGCGCTTCCTCTGCCGACATAACCTCACCCGCCACATAGCCGTCGCCGCGCGGGCCGATACAGCCGCTGACCAACACCGGGATATCTGCTCGCGCCTGCAGGCTCTGGCGCACGTCCTGCATCAGGTCAATTGCCGCCCGGTTGGCCGCTGCCAGCGTCTCAGCCGTATAGCCAAGCTTGTCTCCCCAGTCGGCGCTGGCGCGCCACGTTGGACCTTCCATCAGGAAGCCCTGCCCCTGGGCAAGCGCGATGTCGCCGTGGCGCATGTAATAGGCCTTCAGCGCCTCGCGGCCTTTGTCGGTTTTCAGCAGATCGAACGCCGCAAAATACGGCAGATCCCAGCCTTCATGGAAAATCAGCGTTGTCTCCAGCCCGCTATCTGTCAGGTAAAGTGGCCCACCGGCAACCGGCGTCTTTGTGTTGGTCATGGTCTATCCTCGCGTTTATTGTTCTTCAGGCAGCCGTCAGCACCGCCCGGTCGCCGCCACTATCCTTATTTGACCATGGGCCTTCTAGTGTACTTATGGTACAGTAGCGCCAAGCCATTGATTTATATGATTTTTGATACACGGGGATGGGGCCTGTGACCGAACAGAAACAGTCAAAACGAGACCTGATCCTCGAGCTTGCGGAACAGTCTGTGCTGGAAAAAGGCTTCGCCGCCACATCGATTGACGAACTTATCGCCGCTGCCGGCATCACCAAAAGCGGCTTTTTCTACCACTTCAAGGACAAGTCGGACCTGGCGAAGCATATGTATCTTCGCTATCTGGAGCGTGATAACAAAGCCTTCGCCGATTTGTTCGAAGCCGCCGATGCGGCGACAGAAGATCCGCTCGAACGCTTCCTGCATATGATCGACGGCCTGACGGCGATGCTGCGTGACCTGCCGAAAACCCACCCCGGCTGCCTGATTGCCTCCTGCACTTACCAGTATCAGCTGTTCAATAAGGAAATCCATGACCTGAACAAGCAGGGCATCCTGGAATGGCGGGACCTGTTCCGCGCGCGCCTCGAAGCGATCGCACAGACATACCCACCCCAAGGTGACGTAGACATGGATGTGATGGCCGACCTTCTGACGACACTCATTGAAGGCGGCATCGTTGTGTCGCGGTCCTTGGACGAAAAATCGGTCCTGCCGCAACAGGTGGCGCTCTACCGCGATTATCTCGTGCGCGTTTTCAGGCCGACCACCTAACCCGCCACCACCTGCAGCTTGGTGGTGTTCTTCACCGCCGTCAGGGCAATGGAGCTGTTGATCTCCCGCACGCCGTCGATTTGCGACAGGTGGTTCCAGAAGAACTCCTCATAGGCCTGCACGTCGCGCACGCGCACCTTCAGGATGAAGTCAATGTCGCCCATCAGCGTGTGGCATTCGATCACTTCCGGGAAGCCACGCACCTTTTCCATGAAATCCGGCAACACGTCGCGGCTGTGGGCATGCATCTTCACCTGCGCGAACACAAGCACGCCAAGCCCCGCTTTTTCCGCGTCCAGCAGCACCGTGTGCCCGGCAATCACGCCCGCCTCTTCCATCTTCTGAATGCGCCGCCAAACGGCAGACCGGCTGGAGGCGACTTTTTCGGCCAGGTCCACCAGCGGGATTCGGGCATCTTCCTGCAGCAAATTCAGGATGCGTGCATCAAGATCATCAATTTTGTCGGCCATGGTTTCGATTTACCGCGTTAAAATGAGATAATTTCTCACTTTATATGCCATATCCGCGACAATAGGAACCTTTTCTCGCCTGCCTTGGGGTAAATTATCCATACCTTAGACAAACGCCGCACCCCAGAAGGGCCCAGATAAAAGGGCGGGGTCGGCATTTTTATTGGAGACCCAAGTCATGGTTTTGCGAGGCAATACCCGAACCCGATTTTCCGTCATGGCGGAATATGACCCGAACACCCTGTCGCGCGTACTGGAACTTTTCTCGATCCGCGGCCAGGATTGCGACAGCGTTTCCGCCCGGAAAACAGAAGAAGGCTTCCAGTGGATCGAGCTTGATTGTTCGGACGTGGATGACCATTCAGCCGGCGTGCTTCTGAATAAAGTTCGTCAGATTATCACGGTGAAAAGCGCACGGATCGAGACCCTCGTGCTGCGGGCAGCCAAACTAGCGGCATAAGATTATGGATACACCGATTATGTAGCGGCGCGGCCCGATGGCTGCGCCGCTTCTCGTTTCTGCGCCAGATTCCCTAGAAGCGCATCTGGAAATTGAAGCCCGCATAATGGGATTTCCAGTCATCCCGTTTTTCACGGGAATATCTGAGACTGGCCGTGCCGAAGCCCGAGAAGATATTGAGCGCACCGCCCAGCACCACGGATTTGTCCGCAATCGGATCATTCGCGAGCTCGAACCAGTCTTCGCCGCTTTCAAAGCGCGTGGTGGTCAGGAAAGTATCATTACCGCTCAAGGCCTTGCGGTAGGTTCCGAACACCTCTGGCCGTATGATAACGGCGTTTTCGCCCTGCCCGCTCCAGCGGAAGTCATAGCCAACAGACACCCGGCCAATGCCGTCAAGGCGCGAATAGCTTCGGCTTTCGACCACCAGGTTGGCCCCGTCACCGCCGGTCTCCGTATAGCCGCCTTCGCGCACATGCATGTAGCTTGCGCCCACTTGTGGCCGCACATGCAGGCCACCCAACTTGAGGTCATAGCCAATGCTGGCGTCCAGTGCCGCCGTGTAACCGCTTGATGTGCTGTCGATGGATTTGTCGATGGTCGCGAAATCAATCTCGCGGCTTCGGTCAATATCATTGTACCAGAGGGACGCGGATGTGGTGGCGAAGGCCGAGCCTGCCTTGGCGATCAGATAGGTGTTCAGATAGGGCGAAAAGATGGAAACATCATCGCCAATACCGCTCTCCCGCTCTGCACCCTGCAGCATGAAGCCGCCACCGAACCCCCACAGGACATTCCTCCCGATCGCCCGGTCATAGCCCAACAGGATACCGGCGCCGATATAGTCCACCGCCTGTTCGCTCACGCCCCCTGTCATAGAGCCAACACCAACAACCTCGCGCGCCCAGAACCCGCCTTCAAGGCGCTTCTTGGCGCTCACTTCAATCAGGCGGTCGCTGAGGCCACCTTCAAGCTGCTGCAGGCCGCTGTATGCCATCTGCAGGCTGGCGCCCGTGGTGTCGGGCATCATGGCCTGCATGGCATCTTCCACTTCATCGGCATCCTCAAGCTGCACTAGCGCTCCGCCTAGGTCATCCTCTGGGTCCAGCGCCTTGAACAGATTGTCATAAAGCGTTGCGCGGTTGCCGCTGAAGGCCAGCTCATCGGCTGACTTGGGCCTGACGGTCAGCTCAAGCCCGGTGCCATCATCAGAATACCCCAGCGTACTATGCATCAGGAAGGCGCCCCCTTCGGTGACCAGATCGCCGTCAAGCGTTAGCGCGCCCGCGTCGATCACCCTGTAGGTCTGCTCTTCGGTCACAAAGGTGCTGAAGCGGGTGGTGATGGACACATCGTCGCTGATGGCAACACTCCCGGTTGCCTTCAACTGGCCCGCACTGCCTTCAATAGGGTCAACGGTGATATAAAGCGTCGACGCATCGCTAAGGGTTGCGTTGGTGACGTCAAGAACATCTTCGGACCCAAGCGTCAGGTCAGCGCCTGAAAGATAGAAATCAAGGGTACCTTCATGGCTGATGCTTCCGGAAAAATCCGCATTGCCGGACATGGAGAAAGTGTTCTCGCCCGCGCCGAACGCGATATCACCATCCAGGCTGCCGTCTGTGAGGGTTACGCTATCGTCGCCGCTGCCGAGCCAGACATCACCCTGTATGGTGCCGCTGTTCTTGATTGTGACACCGCTTGTGTTTGCCCGCAGGTCGAACGCAACCGTCTCGCCACTGCTGTTGGTACCACGCAGAGCATAGATGGAACCCGAATTGGTGATGTCGGTCAGCGTGCCGGACTGGTCGCGCACAGCATAACCGCTCCCGGTTTCGCCCGCGGCAGACACCACAATTGTCTCTTCATTCTGCAGCGCTTCAAGAAGCGCGCCCTCTTCTATGTCCACGCCGATGGCGTCGCCACCAGCGCTGTATTCTTCGTTGCCGTCATCATTGTAGGTCACGCCGGTCGTGGCCTCGATGACGCCCCGGTTCAGAAGAAGCGGCACCTCCGCCCCGTCGCCCAACTGCAGCGCCACCGATTCAGCGTCGAGCGCACTGACATCGATGGAGCCGTCATCGATATGGATACCACCTTCAATGATGGATTTTGTGCCGTCGCCGCCCATGATGCGCATGCCCACGGCATCCAGCCCCGCGCTTTGGCCGTTGACGGTAATGATCCCACGGTGGATCAGGCCATAGTCCAGACCGGAGACCGCGCCCAGGCGCAGGTCTGTACCGTCCGTCTTCAGGTTTTCAACCAATACCGCCGGGCCACCACCATAGCTTGTGATGGCAGAGGTGGGGATAACCTCATCTGAATCGTCGTTGAAGTCGGCGCCCTCGCCGTTCAGCAGGAAGCCTCCCGTGATGTCGCTGCCAATATGAATGCCAGCGGCGGCCGGCACTGCATCAACCGGGTCCCCGTCATCATCGGTGGTGGATGGCACGCCGACCGAAATACCGCCTTCATGTACGAAAGCGCCGTCGATGGTGCCGGTTTGCAGGATGCCTACACTGTCCTTGTTGCGCACCGTGATGGTGCCGTCGATTGCCACGTCGCCCGTGACATCGCCGACGATTTCAACGCCTACCGACCCTTCACCGGTCATGGTGATGATGGAATCGCTATAGATATCGCCCTCAAAAGCGGATTCGACAAAAATGCCGCGGGCGCCCCCACCCGTGACGGAGATGGACGAGTCTTCAGAAAGCGTCAGGCTGCCATCAAAGATACCCGTACCGAAGATGCCCAGCCCCACGTTGTTGGTGGCTGTATCCTCATCGGTCGGGCCGTCGATCACGAAAGCGCCTTCGATATCGATGTCTGACGTCAGCCGAAGGTCATCCGTGTAGACACCAAGGGCAACCGCGTTTGTCGCATCATCCGACTGCAGCGTGCCCTGCATCAACAGCGAATGATTTCCTGTGATGCTGACAGCCGTGCCGTTCGTTACAGTAACCGACCCATCGGCTGTCACGGTCAGTGTCCCGCTGTTACCCAACAGGGTCGTAGTATCCACCGCAGTTGTGCGGTCGGTGTCGATCTCCGCGTCGTCGGCGAAAACAGCCGGGGAAATGGTGGGGTTTGCGGTGGCACCAACAAGGGTTAAAGCGCTGAAAAAAGAGACATAATGAAGTCTGTCGGAAAATGGCATCGGTCGCTCCGGCTGGAAATGTTCCCAAGTGATACGGAGACTGCCAACAATCCCTTCGAAAAAGGCAAATTCAGGCGCAAAAGCCTGGCCCTGACACTGCTTGCCCGGGACGTCAACGCGCCGGCACAAGCCCCCCATATCTGTGCTGCCAGCATTTTGGGGAGGCACAATGAACCTTGGCTGAATGGTCATTGCAGCAAAGATTCAGAAAAGGACGATCCTTTACCGACCGCACCGTTTCTGGTCACCGCAGCACCCTCGGAGGCTAGTGCCTTTCCCGGCCTTCTTCCTTTTCCACGATACCAACGATATCCGTAAGGGGGACCGGCCCAACCCGGCCGCTGTCCAGGCTGCCGGGATGGCCAAGCAACAGGTAATCGCTCAGCTCGCCTTCAAATTTCTTCAGCTTGCGGGTGAAATAGGGGTTGAGGCGATAGGGCTTGTCGAAGGGGGTTAGCACCTGCTCGCCGTTCACGGATACATAGCCTTTGTCATCCACAGCAAGCATGTCACCCGGCATGCCCCATATCTGCTTGATCACCAGGTTGGGGCTTTCATCCGACGTGAAAATCACGAAGTCCATCCGCCGCATGTCCCGGCAACCGGGCGGCACGGCCATGACCTTCTGGCCCGGCATCAACTGGCCCTGCAGCGACGTGCCATGAATTTCCTTCTCGACAGGCGTGCAGTCCGCCGGGGCTTCTGTTGCCAACAAAAACGTCAACAGGGTGATGATCATAGGGGGCGCTTCCTTCCTTGCGCCGCATCTTAACGGTTGCACCAGAGATGAAAACCGCCAATATCGGGGCAACCAAGGAAAGAAGACCATGCATCACCTCCGGCTTGCCCTCTATACATTGATTTTGCTTGCAACAAGCGGTGCCCTGAACGCCCAGGACGAACCAAGCTTCCCCATCCCCGATCCGCTTTTTGAGGCCGAAAACCCGGACCTTGCCGCGCTCCGGTCGTGGTCGATGGACAAATGGATGGCGGTCAGGAAAACCAACCATCCGCTTTATCACAACGCGCTTGGGGCAGCGCGTTTCCGCTCCTACATCTATTTCTGCAGGCGGCATGAGCTGAACGTAAACATGCCGATCCTCAATGAGATGGCGCTCAAGAACCTGAGCGAAATCATCATCGCCCACTATGAGGAAACCGAATGGTCCAAGTTTGGCGACATGGAGCCGGCGGACGTACGGCGCTTCCTCAGCGACCTGGGGCAGGATATCTATGCCTTCGAATACGCCATGGCGATCACGGAAAAAAATGAAGCCAAGGCCCGTCAGGAGATGACGACCCAGGCTTACTGCGCCAGCATCGCCAAGGAAAACCAGGACAATTATATTGCCCTGAGGGCCACTGCAAAGCGGCAACTGGGCAAGTAGCGCCGTATCAGCCGCTGAGCCCTGATTTGCCGTACAGATAGTTGATGATGCTGCATTCCGTCAGCGGGTGTTCGTCTGCCGGGCAATAGTCCGAGAGGCGCTCCAGGCTTTTCTTCATCAGCTGCAGCTTCCTGAGCTTGTCGTTTATTTCCTCGAGCTTTGCCCGGGCACGGGCATTCACGCTGGCACAGTCGGCATCCGGATCGTCTGTCAGGGAAAACAGCTCCTTGATCTCATTCAGGGTGAAGCCAAGGGCCTGTGCTTCCTTGATAAAACGCACCCGCTTCTGGGCATCACTGCCATAGACGCGGTAGCCTGAAGGCAGCCGGTCCGGCGGCGGCAGGAAGCCGCTGCGTTCATAATAGCGGATTGTTTCGGCGCCCACGCCCGTGGACTTCGCCAATTTCCCGATCGTCATGCCAGCCATGCCCTGCTCCTTCAAATGGTGAGTCGGCATCAAGCATACACCTTAAAGCTTACTACAAGGTCAAGTGATGAAACGCGGGCCTGTTCAGAGACTAGCCGGCTGGCAATATGGGCTGACCAGTTGAGGACGTTTGTGGGGTAGTGCTGGAGGAGTTTCGCCCGGCACGTGTCAGGAAGACGTGTCCCGACTGGTCAGCCCAATCCTGCTAAGCAGGGCAGGAGCGAAGTTGGACGGGAAACGCTGCCTGTCCGCCAGTCGCTCAATGCAGTC
Organism: Kordiimonas sp.; assembly: GCA_050300975.1. Lineage (GTDB taxonomy): Bacteria > Pseudomonadota > Alphaproteobacteria > Sphingomonadales > Kordiimonadaceae > Kordiimonas. The sequence goes on along the minus strand of JBNKYQ010000066.1, from coordinate 3,394 downwards.
GCACCTTGCCAAAACACCCGCAATCTGGTAAGCGCCATTAATGACATTAACGGTCTTTTTATGCCAAAGTGGATACTTGCCATGCAACCTTCAAAACCTCGCATCGACATCCTGGCCCTGCCAGAGACCACAGGGTCGGTGCTCTACTGCCTCTATGAGATCCTGGATTCGGTTGAGAGCATGTGGACGGTACTGACCGGCGAGGACACCAATATCCAAGGATTTGATGTGCGCATTGTCTCACCCCTCAAAGGGGTGTTTACCTGCGTTGGTAAAATCCCGATCATGCCACAGGCAAACCTTGAAAACTTGCCCGAAGGCAGCGTCATAATCGCCCCCGACTTCCTGCTTGAGGAAAGCTTCCAGGATTCGGAATACTGGCAATCAAGCGCCGACTGGCTTCGGGCCCAGCACGCCCGCGGGGCCACCATCTGTTCGGTATGCACAGGGGCAGCCATGTTGGCAGAGGCGGGCCTGCTGGACGGCAGGGAGGCAACGACACACTGGTCCGGAGCCAGTCTTTTTGAGGCCGCCTACCCGCAGGTGAAACTGAAGCCTGACTTGATCTTCTCCTGCGCGGTGGAGGACGAGAGCATCATCACCACAGGGGGCGCCTCATCCTGGATGGAATTGTGCCTTTACCTGATCAAACGCTTTTTCGGCTACGAGGCTGCGGCCCGCACCGCGAAAATCTATTTGCTGGGCGACAGGAGCGATGGCCAGTTGCCCTTTTCCGGCCCAGCCCCGCTCAAGGAACATGACGACGCCGTCATTGGGGAGTGCCAATCATGGATCGCAGACAATTATGACGCCCCCCAGCCCGTCACCCGCATGATTGAAAAATCGGGTCTTGCCGAACGCACATTCAAGCGCCGGTTCACCAGTGCTACAGGAATGAAGCCCGTGGCCTATGTGCAAGCCATCCGCATTGAGGAAGCCAAGCAATTGCTGGAAACAACCCAGCAAAGTGTGGAGGAGATCAGCGCCGCTGTTGGCTATGAGGACTCTGCCTTCTTCCGCCGCCTTTTCAAGCGGACGGCTGGCGTTTCACCGGCCAAATACCGGCAGAAATACCAGGCCATCCGCAATCTGGGAAAACCCATGGCCCACCTGGCCTAGGCCCTACCCGCCGCTACTTTCTCACCCACAGGTGCCGCCGCCTTGCTTGGCGCCGCGTAGCTTGAAGACACATCGAAGCCCGCGATCATTTTCGGGATCTCAAGCGACGCGCCCTGATAGAAGCCTGCTTCAGGCACGATCTGTTTGGGGTTCCTGAAAGTGCCAAACACCATGTCGATCAGGGGCACATCGCAATAATTATATTTGTGGACACCCCGCTCGTGATGAACCGAATGGGACTCTGGCCGCACGATGAAAAACCCAAGCCATCTTGGAGTCTTGATGTTCATATGCTGCCAGGCGGTCAGGAACAGGATCGTCAGGTTCACGATCAGGGCCGCTTCGCCGCCAAGGCCCACAATGCCCACAAGGGCAAGGCTGCCAAAGAAGGTAAAGCCGACCATGTCCTGCGGGCTGAAATAGAAGGCGCCCCAGACATCGAACCGCTCGGCTGAATGGTGCATCTGGTGGAAGGCGCGCCATAGGAAGCTTGAGCTGTGCATGCTGCGGTGCCAGCAATAGCCGACCAGCTCGGCCACCAGGAAGCCTGTGAGTGCCTGTTGCCACACCGGCAGTGCCGTCAGGTCAAAGAGCCTGTAGCTCGCAAGTACGTCATCCCAAAGGAAGGGCGCAAAGGTGCCAACAGCCAAGTATAGAATAAAGCCAATTGCACCGCGCGTCCGCCAGAAGGCAGATGCCGGATATTGCTGACGGGGGCGGATCATCTCCACAAGCCCCAGGACACCAAAGGTGCCCAGGATGATAAGTTCCAACATGATTATCCTTTCACTGTCGTTACTAGAAACGACGTGAACATGCTGGAAAGGCGCTTTGGCGCGAAGTGGTCAAAATGACTATTTCGGTTCATTTATGCCAAATGAAGTAATGCAGTCAGGACGATACGTTCGATCAGTTGACCTTGGTCCACTTGCGGACGATGGCATCCAGTTCGCCATTTTGTCGGATGGCTTCAAATTCTTGCTGCAGGGCCAGCCTGACAGCCTCCGGCAAGCGTTTGGACATACCGATATAGACCCCGCCTTCTGAACCTGGAATACGGAACTGGTGGACCGCCAGGCCATCAAATCCCTCTGCCTTGGCCATTCTCGGCAGGCGCATGATCGCCTCGGCTTCCAGGTCGTCATAAAAGAAACCAAGCACCCGGCCAGCCTTTGTCATACGGGCAGCGGTCGCCTTTTCAGACACAAAAAACAGGCGCTCGCGAAAGGCAGGATCATTCAGGCGCTGGTCAAAGGATTCCGAAAAGCTGGTTTCCGTGACATAGGCGATCTTGAGCTGGGTGTCCGCCACCGCCTGTTCGAGCTCCGCATAGGACCCGATGGCAAGGCCAAGCCTTTCAGGGCGGGTCAAAAGCGCGATCGCGGTTACCCGCACCGGGCCGATCCAGTCCATGTCTTCCGACCGTTTTGCTGTTTTCGTCAGGTTCGGCACCAGATGCACGATGCCCATCTGCAGGTCTTTGTGAAGGCGGGGAAATTTCATTGAAACCGGGCGATATTCAAGGCCTGCGCCTTCAACCAACCGCTGCAGAATATCTGCATCCATGCCAACCCAGGCGTCATTCTGTTGGAAATAGGCAGGGTAGGAATTTTCGTCGAAGCCGACGATGATTGTCTTGCCATCCCACTCTGCCGCCAGCAAAGGCTGCAGCGGCAGAAACAATACCGCGGCAAGCATCATCAAAGTGCATTTGAGTACGATATAGGATTTCCGAATGCGGAACAGTTTGATCAATGGCATAAGCTCTCTTGTCTACCCTCACGCCCTTCATACCCCCAAGCCCCTTAGAATTCGGTTAACGGCAAAGCTGTGAGCTAGTCGGCGGCGACCTCAAAATCACCGCGCATCACGGGATAGCCCATGTTCATCCAGCCGAAGATACCTTCATAGAGCACAGCCGTGTTTTCATACCCGCGCCGCCGCAGTTTGTTGACCACGCTGTCGGCGGCAGCCCGTGGGCAGGAACAATAGGCCACGATCTGAACGTCCTTCGGCAGGTCGGCGATCAGTTTGTCAAAGTCGGAATAATAAGGGATCGGAATGGACCCTTCGATGTGAACCCGTTGCCACACCGATGTCACGCGAGTGTCCAGAAGCACCATCCGCTTCTTGCCCTCAAGGGCGGCAAGCAGGTCCTTGGCAGACACATACCGGCCTTCCGACAGCTCAAAATCGGGGTCTTCCCCTTCCGGGAAGGTGCAGATGCGCACGTTCATGCCTTCTTCCAGGATCAGGTCGATCCCCCTCAGGGAAG
>JBNKYQ010000065.1:0-12624 GCA_050300975.1 Kordiimonas sp. | reverse complement strand
ACGCCGAGACAAACAAAAAGCCCGCTGGATCAAGCGTGCTTTTTTATTGGCCTTGAAGGCCGTCTGATATCTTGGCTTACGAAACTTCAGGCAGCGGCACGCCCGGCGTGTGCTTGGATGTCCTGATCGTCAGCGACGTCTTCACGCTAGCCACATTGGGCGCGGGTGTCAGTTCTGATGTCAGGAAATGCTGGAAACCGGCCAAGTCATGGGCCACGATTTTCAGAATGAAATCGATCTCGCCATTGAGCATGAAACATTCACGCACCATCGGCCAGCCCTTGCACTGTTCCTCGAATTTCTGCAGATCGGCTTCCGCCTGGCTGTGCAGGCCCACCATGGCGAATACCGTCAGGCCGTAGCCCAGGGCTTCCTGGTTCAGGTCTGCGTGATAGCCACGGATATAGCCTTCTTCCTCAAGTGCGCGCACGCGACGCAGGCACGGCGGGGCTGTAATCCCTACCCGTTCCGCAAGTTCCACGTTCGTGATACGACCTTCTGCCTGAAGGCACGACAGGATTTTGCGGTCGACCGCATCAAGTTTGACACGCCCCATACTTATACTCCTTGAATAACCCCCGATACATCCCCCGAGGGATTGACCCGCATACTACAGAAGCGCGTTTTTAAAATAAAGTTCCAATTTCAAACAATTATATTTCTAATGTTAATCATCACTAGCATCATGATTCTTTTTGGGTACTATAGGGATCAGGGTGATTCGGGAGCTATTTTCACCCCACTTAAAAGCATAATTTCCTGGCTGGGACGGCCATGGCACCACGCGGCTTGTGCTTCGTGATGCGTGACAGTTGAAGTGGGTATCGAAGTGGGCAAAGTGTCGGCGTTCGACATGAATGCACTGGACAGTCGGATTCGGGAGTTGGTCGCCTACGCGCGTGAGCGTGACGGCGAAGACCGCACCACCCTTTTCCGGTCGCTGGTTGACATGTTCCTCACAGGCAAGGCGCCTGTGAAGCAGCCGACCCGTGCGCAGCTTCTGGACGTTGTCGAAGCCCTGATTCCGCACGTTGAACCCGACAGCCGTCGCACCGTCTCCGAAATTCTGGCAGGCCAGGCCAAGCCACCGATGGACCTGGTGCACCGCCTTGTGCGCGATCGCGCCAGCCTGATGGAAGATCTGCTGAAGAACGCGCCGTTCGATGAAGATGACATCGTTGAACTGATCGGCCAGACAGGCCGCGAACATCACCAGATCCTGGCCACCCGAACCGATCTTTCCGCCAATGTCTGGATTGCGCTGGCCCGCGCGGCCCCTTCGGCTCCGCCGTTTGAAGGCCGCTCCACGCTTGCACTGTGGCGCGACGATTTGGGCACGCAGCCTCAGGACGCGGACGATAGCGCAACCCTTGACGAAGACCTGGATGAGCGGCATCTGGAGGAAATCGAGCCTCGCCGCGTGGCAGTTGGTGGCGGCAGCGCCACTGTCATGACCGCAGGTGGCACGGGCGACAGCACAGGTTTTGCCGCAACCGTAACCCGGCTGCGCCCCGAAGGCTTCAGCGCCACACAGGTGCTGGAAAAGAAGGCCGCGAGCCTCAGGATTCTGAGGACCGACGAAGACCTGATCGCGGAACGCATGAGCGACCGCCCGTCCGCGCCCGAGACCAGAATGGTCGGGACATCGGACCAGGGCGCAGATGGCGGCGCGCACCAACTGACCGATACAGGCACATCCGCGGAAGCGGTGCCAGAGGCAGGTGCCCTGACCGAAACGGCGCCAAACAGCGGTGAGCCTTTGAGGCAACGCTTCCTGCGCGATCCTGGCCCCGGCGGCTGGGCTTGGCGCAGTGACCGCGACGGCTTCATTACCCTGGTATCGCCTTTCGCAGCCAGGATTTTTGGTGGCGCAGGCCGCCTGATCGGCACCGCCATGCTGGATATGCTGGGCCTCAATACCAAGCTGGATCATCCGGTAAGCCGCGCCTTCCAGCGCCGCAGCACCATCCATGATGCACCCATCAGCCTGCCTCAGCTGGACAACCAGCTGCAGCATTGGACCCTTGAAGCAGCCCCTGTGTTCAACCCCACAAGCGGCATCTTCGAGGGCTTTGAGGGCATCCTCACCCCGGTGAAACCAGCGCGCGAGACCAAAGGCGCCGACACGCTGACCTATGACCAGCCGCTGTTCCTGGATGAAGACCACGACACGGATGACGTGAAAGCCCCATCGGCTCCGCCCGCCCCGCGCAAGCCCGCGCCCGCATCCTTCACGGATAGCCCGAGCGTGCTTCAGTCTGCCGTGGAAACCCGTGAAGCAGCGCTGGCGAGCGACCAGCGCATGGCGGAAAGTGCCGTCACAGCGGACGAGCCGGTAGCGGAAGCGCCCAAGCGCAACCCGATTGCCGACATGATCAACAGCACAGCCGCCGCCATGGTGCGCGAAGCCGTGTCTGATGCCCTGTCGCCTCTGTCGCCTCACCAGGAAGCCACGCGCTATGGCAGCAAGGATGAGCCAGCAGCCCATGCCACTGCTCCGGCGCTTACCCCAGCAGCAGATGCGGCGCAGGAAGAAATCCTGGCAACCCTGCAACTTCTTGAAGAATCCCTGGCCCGGCTGACGGAGGCTGGTGAGAAGGGCGCCACTGCGCAGGTGCGCCTGCAGTCGGAAATTGCCACGGCCTGCGCCCGCGCGCTCCGCTCCCAGCTGAAGAAGTAGCCCTGCACGCGGCCTGCCTCAGCAGTCATCATCTGTTCATCTGACGTCGGTAAAATGGTCCGGACCTAAATTTTTTAGGTCTGGTTTGTAAGCTTTGGCACCGTCATAAGACTGAAGACACAAATGGCACGCAAAACCGCGGCCCGAGCACGACAGAGACGATCGAGAGATTTCGAGGATATATTAGTGACTTTTGAATTGACCCTCAAACGCACAGTCGGCGCCCTTCTTGCGCCGCTGGTGGTGCTGGCCCTTTTCGCCGTCGCATCCCCCGCCAAAGCAGAGACTTCGCCGGAAACGGCTGATGTTCCCTTGTGGAAGCTTTCCGATGAGGACAGTGAAATCTGGCTGTTTGGCACCGTGCACATCATGAACCCAACCATTCAGTGGCGGTCGGACAAGATCAGCACAGCTTTTGAAGCTGCCGACACGCTGGTGACCGAAGCCCCCGCCGTGGACATTGAGCCGGCAACCCAGATGAAACTGGTGCAGACCTACGGCATCAACCTCACCGGCCCGTCCTTCATTGGCGAGCTGAGCCCGGAAGCCCGCAGCAACTTTGAGGCCGTGCTTGAAAGCCTCGGGGCACCCGCGGCAGCCGTGAATAATTTCGCGCCCTACCGGCCGTGGCTCGCGGGCATTTCCCTGCAGGCACAGATGCTGCAGGCCCGAGGGGGCAACCCGGAAGCCGGGGTGGACAGCATCCTGTGGCGCGAAGCAAAGGCCAAGGGCAAGGCCCTCGCCTATCTTGAGACACTGGACGAACAGATGCAGGTCTTCGGCAACCTGAGTTTCGAAGATGAGCTGTTCTTCTTCGAAGACAGCGTGCGCCAGATGGTGGAAGACCCTGACATGCTGGATGAGATCGTCGACCTGTGGCTTGAAGGCGACATGGATGCGCTCGGTGAGAAAATGCAGGCCGCCATGGTCGGCCAGGATACGCTGGCCGATGCGCTTCTCACGAACCGCAACGCCAACTGGGCAGACCAGATCAAGGCCATGATGGACGGTGAAGGCAAAATCTTCATTGCCGTGGGCGCCGGACATCTGGCGGGTCAGCATTCCGTGCAAAAGCTGCTCGAGGCGAAATACGGGCTGACCGCCGTTCCGCAATAAGGCAGCGCGGCCTATCAGGCAATCAGGCAAATAAAAAGGGCGGGCCCGGCTGGGTCCGCCCTTTCGTCATTCTTGTCAGCGCGGCTTAGCGGCTGGCGAGACGGATATGCTCAGGCAGTTCCGCCATCTCAGCGCTTGGACGCTGCCAAACCTGGTTGCTGCACAGGCTGCGCTTGCAGGAAGCGACCTTCAGCGTACCGTCTGCGAGCAGTTCGATGCTGCCTTCACGCTTCTTGCCGGAAGCCGTGTCGATCACCTTGCCCTTGTTCCAGAAGTGGCCCTTGGAGAGGTTGGAACGGGATGGCTTCAGGCCGGAAAGCACAGCGGCTTCTTCAGGCGTGCCGGCAGGGCTCCAGACCACGTCGCCACACAGGCGGGATGCGCCTTCTTCACAGGCTTTGATTTCAACAACCTGGCCTTTGTCACCAGTCAGCCAGTAGCCTTTTACCAGATCTGCGTCAGCAGCCGTTGCGGCAGAGGTTGCCAGGCCGGTCAGGAGGGCAGCTGCGCCCAGGGTTTTTACAAAATTTTTCATCTCTTGGTCCTCGCGTTCTTTGGGAAGGATAAGTCTGCGGCCTCAGGCCGCTTTTGTGCGTCACCAACAAGAGAGCTCAACAAGCGCTCGGTTACATGGTGCTGCATATGGCGGGGGTGACCTTTTAATACCACCCCCAATAAACGCATAGCTGAACATTCATTCTTGTATGAGCTATGCATTTTCTTTGGCCTCCGTAACGGCAAGCGGAACCCGGCGGCTTTCTGGATCCCCCGTAACCCGGGCCAGATAGTCCGGATGCTCGGTGCCCATAAGCCGGTCCCACCAGCTGAAATAGAGGCCGAAATTATAGTTGCCGTTGGCGTGATGCATGTCGTGGTGGGTGACCAGTGTCAGCCAGCCCAGAAGTGGGTGCACGGCCCAGCGACGCGGAAAGAGCTCATAGCCAGAATGGCCCATTGCGTTCCGGATGATCATATGACCAAGGAACAACCACATCGCGAGGCCGTGCATGGGAAGAAGGAGAAGCGCAAGCGGCACAAAGACGGCGTGCACCGCGGCTTCCGGAATATCGAAACTGTAGGCCGCCCAGGGGCTGGGATTATGCGACCGGTGATGCAGCCAGTGGATATGCTTCATCATACCGGGCAAATGCATCAGCCGGTGCGTCCAATAGAAATAGGCGTCATGCAGGATGATGATGGCGACAAGCGAGAAGGCAAAATAGCCCCAACCATAGTCATCAACATCGCGGTAAATCTCCATCCAGCCCGCTTCGAGGCCGAATTTGGTGGAAAGGCCAACCACCCCGAACACAAACACCGTGATAAGCGACGCGCGAAATTCGCGGACCATCTGGCGCCGGCGCGGCGACTTGGTGCGGATCTTCCTGACCGCAAGCCACCGCCTGCCGAGCCATGTGAACAGGAACACCCCACCCGCGCCAAACAGGTAACGGCCGAAATCGATCGCCAGGATCATCCGACCCCAGTCGATCAGTCCTTCAATCAGGCTTTGCGTTTCCGGGGATATGTCCACGGCCATGGTTTGCTCCTGCTGCTGTCGCGTTGGCCCGCACATGTTTTGCGGTTACCGGTGCACCCCTTGTTGCAGCAACGGGCATTTCGCGCTTGCCGATTTTGAAAACGGCGAACGATTTCAGAAATCGGCGAGCTTTTTCATCTTTCGGCGGGCCCGCCAAAGGCGTGTCACAACCTAGGTGGCTGCAATGGCCGTACGGCGGTATTCGGTGGGCGTCTGTCCCGTGCGTTCCTTGAAGGCGCGGTTGAAGGGCCCTAGCGAGCCGTAGCCGAGGTCCATCGCGATCGTCAGTACCGGCAGGTGGCGATCGTCAACCGACGCCAGCCTTGCTTTGGCCTCAGTGATGCGGTGATGGTTGAGGAAGTCGGAAAAGTTCCGGAACCCCATATGCTGATTGATCAGCCGCCGCAGGCGGTGCTCCGGCATCTGGGCCTTATCTGCCAGTTGGGCAATGTTGAGACCGGGTTCCAGAAAGACCTTGTCCGCGATCAGCGCCTCAAGGGCTGTCAGGTCGGGGCGGTCCTCACCAGTGGGTGCCGTCGCCCGCGTCCCCCGCCCACTTGCGGAAAACAGGAACAGCTCGATCCCGTCCGGCCCCGACAGCCGCCACAGGACAAACAGCGTTATCGCGAAAAATGTCGCTGACTGCGCCAGCGGCAGGTAAGGCACGGGTTGGGCGGGGTGCTCCAGGTACCAGACCTCCGCCAGGTTCAGGCCAATCGAAATAAGGATGACACAGGCGACAAAGATGCTGCGGAACTTCAGGCGGGCGGGCATCAGGTCATCATCGCGGCCACGCCAGGTGACATAAGCGAGATGGGCTTTGATCGCCAGCGCCATGCTCCATGAAACACCAAAGGTCACCTCGAACAGGCCTGTGTATCCCCGCTGGTTCGCGAACAGGAACAGATAGCCAAGGACAAGCTTGATCCCCACCACAGCCCAATGCCAGGGCTTCAGGTAAAAATGATCATCGAACTGCGACAGGCAAAACAGCCACACGGACACACCGCCCAGCAGCCAGAAGGGGAACAGCACCAGATCAAGCGTCGTTTCTGCCAGCTGGAAGGTTGACTTGAAAGACAAGAGCGAGGTGGACATGCAGACAAACATGGCAACTGCAAGCTTGCCGCGTATCTGGTGGCGCCAGTCGCGCAGCACCCAAATCGTCAGCCAGATGAAAAGCCCGATGGTTCCAAACCGAAAGATTTCGTCCAGTAGCGCCATGCGCCGTCCTGTTTCCCGTTAAGTTCTGGGCCATTTAGGCACGGACGCGCGGCTTTGTCAGCCCGCAATTGATGGCCTGTGATGGACTGTGTCAGGCAAGTGCGCTGCGGCGATATTCAGTCGGCGTCTGCCCTGTGCGTTCCTTGAACGCCCTATTGAAGGGCCCGAGCGACCCATACCCCAGGTCCATGGCGATGGTGAGTACCGGCAGGTTGCGATCCTCAACCGACGACAGGCGCGCCTGCGCGGCGGCGATCCGGTGATGATTGAGGTAATCGGAAAAATTCCGGTACCCAAGATGCTGGTTGATCAGCCGCCTCAGCCGGTGTTCAGGGATGCCCGCCTTGTCGGCCATGCGCGCGATGGTCAGGCCCTGCTCCAGCACCGCGCCTTCAGCCTCGAGCCGCATGATCATATCCAGGTCAAGCTGGTCAGCCCCAATCGGCCGGTCATCCGCAGCTGCGCCCTTGCCCGTGTCTGCCGGGCGGAAGAAGAGGTCCATACTGTCGTGGGCCGACATCCGCCAGTTCAGGAACACAGCTACCGCCAGGAAGGTCGACGACTGCAACAGCAACAGATAGCTGGTGATACCCTTGTCGATCAGGAACACCTCGGCCACCATCACGCCGCCGGATATCACGATCACGATGGCCACAAACACGCTGCGGAAACTGCGGCGGTTTTCCACCAGGTCGTCGGTACGGCCCTGCCACGCGGTGTAGGTGAGGTGTGCCAGAATGCCGATGATCACAATGCCGCCGGCCCAGCCGATAAGGCCGCCGCCGAAAGCAGTTTCACCCGAGCGCCAGCGCAGGTATACGCCGGCGCCAGTGATGAACTTGGCGGCGCATACCGCCAGATGCATCCAGCCGATCCTGAATTTGTCGTCAAACTGAGACAGGCCAAAAAGCCACGCCATGGCGGGTGTCATCACTGCAAGCGGGAACAGCACCAGGTCGGCGTCCACACCCAAAATCGTCAGGCCCGGCTTTGACGCCAGCAGGTAGGCGGCGGAACACAGGGCGCTCAGGCCGCCAACACGGCCCGCAAGCCGGTCACAGAAATCGCGGTGCATCACCACGGCGACCCAGATAAACATGCCAACCGCGTTATAGCGCAGAAAATCGTCCAGAGTTTCCAACGGCCAGTTCCTCTCCCCCGGCTAACCAGACTGCTTATATAGGGAGGGCCCTTTTCAAATGCCAGCCCCCATACCCGCCCGGGCAATATCCTTGCATGGGGGCCGCGAATCCGGTAAACGGATAAGGCTTTTATTCACAATGCTATAAATCGTATTTATCGATTACAGAAATCGATAACGCACGGTTGCAATTGCCCCGCAGAAGCATAAAGTATGGCGCACCCGCGCGGGGCTGATTCCACGCCCCATCAGGCATGACCCACGTTCCGCGCGCATGAGATTTGACACTTTATCACACCCATATTCAAGGAGGGGCACATGGCCGTTCTCGCAGGTAAACAAGCACCGGACTTCACTTCCGTCGCAGTCATGGAAGACGGTTCCATCAACGAAAACTTCAACCTCAAGGACTACCTTGGTGGCGACTATGGTCTGCTGTTCTTCTACCCACTGGACTTCACCTTCGTATGCCCATCTGAAATCCTGGCCTTCCACAACCGCATGAACAAGTTCAAAGAGCTTGGCGTGAAGGTTGTGGCTTGTTCCATCGACAGCCAGTTCAGCCACGTTGCATGGCGCAACACGCCAACCAAAGAAGGCGGCCTGGGCCCAGTTGATTTCCCAATGGTTGCTGACGTGACCAAGCAGATCGCCCGTGACTATGACGTTCTGATCGAGGACGCTGGCATCGCGCTGCGCGGCACCTTCCTGATCGGTAAAGACGGCCTCGTTTGGCACCAGACTGTGAACAACCTGCCGCTTGGCCGTAACGTTGACGAATTCGTTCGTCTGGTTGAGGCGCTGCAGTTCCACGAAGAGCACGGCGAAGTATGCCCAGCTGGCTGGAACAAAGGCGACGAAGGCATGAAAGCTGACGCCGCTGGCGTTGCTGCATACCTCGGCAAGCACGCTGACGAGCTTTAATCAACGGCCCGCACCCGCGGGCATTTGATGACCAAAAAGAAAGCCCCGGCCATTACGGTCGGGGCTTTTTTCGCTTCTAGTGGAGGGGAAACTATAGAAGCGATTTGATTTTGGCCACGGCTTCATGGGCCAGCCCAATCCTGTGGAAGAAAGACAGGAAGGCATGGATGGTGCCTTCAAAAACCCGCACATGGACATTCACGCCCTGATCACCGAGTTGGCGCGCGAACGCCAGCGCCTCATCGCGCAACGGGTCAAGCCCCGGCAGGATGAGGATGGTTTTCGGCAGGCGCCCCAGGTTGGGGTTTTCGGCCAGCGACACCAGCGGGTGGCCCCGAAGGCTGTCGTCCGCCAGATAGTAATCCACCGCTGACTGGATAGACGCCTCTGTCAGAAAAAAGTCCCCGCCCCCGAACACTGTCCGCGACGGATAGCGCGCGGGCGCACCACCGCGCACATCGATCATCGGGTAGGCCAGCACCAGCGCATTGGGCAGCACCTGGCCTTCTGTCGCGCACACAAGTGCAACGGCTGCCGCAAGGTTACCACCCGCGCTATCGCCGAACAGGGCAATGTCAGCCGGATCACCACCCAGGGACTGCGCCTCACCCCGAAGCCACTGATAGGTGTCGATACAGTCTTCAAGCCCCGCCGGGAACTTGTGCTCCGGCGCCAGGCGGAAATCCACGATAACCACCAGGCGCCTCAGCTCCTTGGCCAGTAGCGCCCCAAGCGGCAGATAGGGTTTGGCGGCGGACAGGGACCACCCCCCGCCCTGGACAAGGAACAGCACAGGCAGGGGCCCATCGCCACCCGGGTGCAAAGCCAACCCGCTGATGGCCCTGCCACCGCGTACCGGCACCGTGATGTCTGTCACCGTAACCTCTGGGGCATGGGCTTCGGCATCCAGCAGCAGGGCTTCAAGCCCCTGACGTTTCTCGGAAATGCTCATTTCGTCGAACGAGGGACCTTCAGCCGCCGCAAATTCTGCCAGCACCTCTTCGGTGTCCGGGTCCGTGGTTGGGGTCGTCATGCCCAGCCCCCTAGAAGCGGAACTCGAGGCCCGCCGCCCACGTGCGCGGCGCTCCATAGTAGCCAAGCTGGTACCCAAGGCTGTCAGACAGGTCGAACGCGTGCGTGCGGTAACGCTTGTCCGTGATGTTCTTCACCCCGGCATAAAGGCTCCAGCTGCCGCTGGCGGCCTCAAAGCTGACACGGGCGTTCATCAGCGCGTAGCCCGGCTGGGCCAACACTTCGCTGGAGCTGACAGTTGGGTACGCCTTGCTGCGGTAAGCCACGTCACCGTGCAACAGGATGGCGGCACCGCCCTCAAGCTCGATGTCATAGTCTGCCGCGAAGAAGAGCGTCCATTTGGGGTTGTTCACCAGTTCCCGCTGGTCGCTGATATCAAGCCCGCCGGGCCCGATATATTCATCATACTTGGCGTCCGTGTAGCTGAGGGCTGCCTGCAGGTTCAGCGCGGGTACCGGGCGGGCGGCGAGCTCAAGCTCCACGCCCTTGATGGTGGCGGCGCCGGCGTTGGTGAACAGGGCCTGGAAGGCGCCCTGGTCATCCGCCGAGAAGCTGGATAGCTGCAGGTTTTTATAGTCGTTATAAAAAGCCGCGATATTCAGTGTGGCCTTGCCGCCCGCGAGCGTGGATTTGCTGCCCACTTCAAACGCCCACAGGGTTTCCGGGTCATAAGGCACGGCTTCGGTGTCGCTGTTCGACCGGCCATCAAAGCCGCCGCTTTTGAAGCCCTTGCTGGCGCTGGCGTAGAAAAGATGATCTTCGTCCAGCTGGTAGTTGACGCCGATTTTCGGTGACAGGTTGCTCCAATTCTCATCCACAGCCACGTCCGTCACGCGGAAGCCCTGCCCGATGGGCGGCACCAGCGGCGTGTCAGCCCCGAAGAATTCCTGCACGCGGGCGAATTCTTTCTCTTCATAGGTCAGGCGTAGCCCGGCAGTAAGCGTCAGCTTCTCGCCCACCGGGATATCCGCCTGGCCATATGCCGCATAGCTGCGGTTTGTCTGGTCATTGATGGAATTGCTGATGAAGGCGATGGCCGGTCCGAAGATGCCGGACATGGTGATGTCATGCTCGCGCAGGTGATAGAGGCCGCCCACGAAGGAAAAGCCGTTTTCCGCCTCGTACGACAGCTGGAATTCCTGGCTGAACTGGTTCTGGTCCTCGTCCACAAACACGCCGAAGAAGGCAAAGGCCGTGGCGTCTAGGTCCAGGTGGGTGTCATATTTCATGGTGCGGTAGGCGGTGATGGATTTAANCGTCAGCGCGTCATTTACATCAAAGGTGGCGATGCCTGAAAAGCCCTGCGTTTTAAGCCTGTTCAGGTCGTTGAAGTCTGCGTCCACTTCAAACGGCTCGTCGCTTGCGGCCACCACGCCAAAAACACTGGTCTCCCGGTTGGGCGTGCGCGACGTGTCGCTATCGTCCTCGCTATGGTCGAAATTCAGGTCCAGCATCAGGCGGTCGCTCAGGTTCGCGCGCACCGCCAGCCGGGCGCTCAGCGCTTCCTTGTCGCCGTCATCCGTGCCGGTGACGCTGTTGGCGGCAAAGCCGTCGCGGCCGTTATAGGCCACCACGGCCTTCATCAAGAGCGAATCTTCAACAAGCGGCGCATCCACCGCCACCTTGGCGCGGCGCTGGCCATAGTTGCCACCGGCAACCTCAGCTTCCACACCAAAGTCCCGCGCGGGCGCTTTGGAAACAAACTTGACCGCGCCGCCAATGGTGTTGCGGCCATAAAGCGTGCCCTGCGGCCCGCGCAACACTTCAATCCGCTCCACGTCATAGATATCAAGGAAGCTGCCCTGCGCGCGCCCCATGTAAACATCATCCAGGTAAATGCCCACGCCCGGGTCGGCGAACGCCAGGCTGTCCACCTGTCCGATGCCGCGCACATACACAACGGCGTTCGACGCGTCGCCCACATGCAGCGTCAGCCCCGGCACGCTGTTTTGAATGTCGCCCACATCCGTGGCCTGAAGCCGCGCAAGCGCCCGGTCACCGATCGCCGTCACAGACACCGGCGTGTCCTGCAGGCTTTCTTCCTTCTTGCGCGCCGTTACCGTGATTTCCTCAATCTGGAAACCGCTATCCTGCTGGCCGTCTTGTGCTTCCGCTTGCGTCGGCACGATGAGGGCGATTGCTGCAACACCACTGAGTGCCGCATACCTGACTTTCTGAGGCATGGTTTCTCCTCCCAATTTTCCCTGGGCCTTCCGGGCCCTTCCCACGCCTAAGCCTGCATATTGCCGCAGGCGAAAAAATCGAAAAAACAGGGGTAAAATTAGCCGCAAAATCTGCGTGTATCTCAGCTTTGGGGTGTGGGGTGCAAAAAGGGACGCAACGCTTCCGCCGTGCGCTGGAAGGTTCGCTCCAGATGCCCGCGGATCAAATCCTCAAGCATCGGGGACGGCAGTACAAAGGTGGTGCGGCGGTCACTGTCGCTCCGCTCCTTCAGCAAATAGCCATCCTGAACCGCTTTTTTCAGCCGGTCTTCTCGCGTGCGCGCAGACCCAGTTTTCATCACCTGGCAGGCGGCATTGATGGTCAGCGGGCGGCCCTTCCAGGCGCTGGTCACCACGCCCACAAACAGGTACCAATATTCCTGGGTGAAATAGTGCGGGTGGCCGTCAAAGACCCTGTCCCAATCCCGCGCGTAGGCTTCAAGCGCCTCCATCCACTGGATAAGGTGTTCTTCTGGAACTGTTTTTCCCGCTTCCTCCGTCATTGAGGTACCATGCCCAACATTCCCATGTCGGGCAAGATATAAGTCTGCCAACGCCCGCTATTGGTGATGGGCGCGGGAATCCTCGGGCGCTTCCGCGCGGTCCGTCAGGCCATAGTCCCGCACCACATGGGCGACGCGCAGGCGGTAGTCATGGAATATCTCCCCGCGGCCGCGCGCCTGCCCGGCCCGGTGGGCCTCGAGGGTCCGCCATGCCTGAACTGCCGCCTCATCGCGCCAGAAGG
>JBNKYQ010000064.1:0-12631 GCA_050300975.1 Kordiimonas sp. | reverse complement strand
GATGCGAAAAACAGAAAGCCCCGGCACTGCCGGGGCTTTTTCTTTGTCTGGACTTCGAGCTTGAACGCGAGGCGTGTTAGCCGTTCGGGCCGCGCCCGCCGCCCTGGCTGCCAACCGGTGCAGAACCGCCGGCAAACCGGCCAACACCACCAAAGATCTGCTGGAAGAAGCCTTCCTTCCGGCCTTTGGTCGGGGTCTCGTCATCCACCGGGTTAACCTTGCGCATGTCTGAAAGGTCATAGTTGGTAACATCCGTCACCACGCCCGTATCGCTGAAGGCTACGGCCATCACGCGGTGTTCCTGGGCATCGGGCCAGAAGACCGGGCGGATGCGAACTGTGGTGGAAATATAGTACCAGGTCTTGTCATCGAACGTGGCGCGAACAGTTGGTGTGCCGAGCGTAGATTCAACAGACTGGCGATTGTCTACGCCGGGCTGGATAGCTGCCGCGAGTTCCTTGTCGAAAATATAGCCCCGTATCATAGCCCTGTTGCCGCATGCGGACAATGCCACACCAGCCATAAGACAAAGGGCCAGGGGTTTCGCCTGTTTCGCAAGAAAGGTCTTTTTCATGTACTATCCTTATTTCCGACACTGTTCGGATAAAACTTCCAGTGCTTTAATAACGGCCACCGTTGCGCGGCGCAAGGCTCCGTGTTAGAGCACGCCATAAATTTTGCATAAGAGATGCGTTGTCCCATAATCACCCTGAATGGGGCGACATCAAGGAGACGCCATGTTTGCGCGACTTTTTTCGCTGTTCCAGAACAAGGATCAGGCTTACGCCGTCTACGGCAAGTTGGTTGGCCAGGCACGGAACCCTGTATTTTACCAGAACCTGGGTGTAGCGGACGATATTGACGGACGGTTTGATATGATCCTGCTGCATCTCTTTATTGTGGATCGCCGATTTGAAAAAGAAGGCAAGGCCGCGGATAAAATCCGTCGGCAAATACAGGAAGCACTTATCTCAGACATGGACCGATCGCTTAGGGAGATGGGCGTTGGCGACATGTCTGTAGGCAAGGAAGTCAAGAAGATGGGCGCGGCCTGGTTTGGCCGTGTGAAGGCCTATTCGAGCGCCATCAAGGCAGACGCACCAAAACCGGACCTGGCAGCAGCCATTCAGAAAAACCTGTATAAGGGCGAAGAGACGCCGTTTGCCGACCGAATGGCGGACTATGCCCTCGAAGCGCTCCAGAAATTAGCAGGCTACACATTTGAAGAAATGGTAGCATCAGAATTTGAGTTCCCGGATGTCAAGGTGGAGGCCAAGTAAATGAGCGAGCAACATACATTGGACTACACGATCAAGGTGAACGAGCTTGAGCGCACACCGAAGGAATTCGAGCTGATTGCCACTGAAGACCAGTGCAAGGACCTGGCAGAGCGGTTCGACCTTGTGTCCGTTGAAGCCCTTTCAGGCGTATTGTCTGTGTGGGACGAGGGCGCGGATAGCGGTGTCCACATCAAAGGAACGATTGCAGCCAAGCTGACGCAGCGTTGCATTGCTTCGCTGCAGCCGGTGCCAGAATCATTCGAAACTGGTTTCGAGCTTATGCTTGTGGACCCGGAAATGGCCGACCGCATGGACGACGAGGGCGTTTATCTGGACCCTGATGCGCCAGACTATGACGCCCTTGAAGGCGACGTGGTACCGCTCGGCGAAGTGCTCGCGCAGACCCTGTCCATCTCCATGAATCCTTATCCGCGCGCCGAGGGGGCAGAGCTCGATGCGAAAAAAGTTTCAGGCGTGAGCCTTAATGAACCTGAGCTTGAACGCCCCAATCCATTTGCCGTTCTTGCGAAATCAAGCGACGAATCTTGAAGTGCGGGTTAAAATCGCTATGGTCGGTTCAAACGAAAATACCGAATGCGCATTGAGGGATGCGCCTGAGGCTTTATAATAACCCGCGAGACCAACGCGTTAGACTGGATACGTATACGTGGCAAAAAATATAACGATCGCCGTCGATGCCATGGGGGGCGACCATGCACCTGACATGGTCATAGAAGGTATTGCGCAGGCCCGGACATTCTTCCCGGGTACCCAGTTCCTGGTTTTCGGGGACGAGGCACGCATCAAGCCGCTTCTTGAACAGCAGGCGGAACTGATGGCCGCAAGCACCCTGGTACACACGAACGAAGTCGTGTCATCCGACATGCAGCCATCACAGGCTCTCCGCAAGGGGCGCCAGTCGTCCATGGGCCTTGCAATCCAGGCCGTCAAGGATGGCACTGCTGACGTGGCAATCTCCGCCGGCAATACTGGCGCGCTGATGGCGCTGGCCAAATTCCTGTTGCGTACCATGCCGGGCATTGACCGCCCGGCACTGATTTCACCATTGCCGACCCTTCGGGGGGAAAGCGTCATGCTGGACCTTGGGGCGAATGTGGAATGCGACAGCAACAACCTTGTTCAGTTTGGCATCATGGGTGCGGCCTATGTGCGCACCGTGCTGGGGCTTTCCAAGCCTACAGTAGCGCTCCTCAACGTGGGTGTCGAAGACCTGAAGGGCAAGGACAGTATCAAGGCTGCCGCTGACGTTCTCCGGGCTTCCAAGCATCTGCCGATGGACTTTGTGGGCTTTGTGGAAGGCAACGATATCGCCAAGGGCGAAGTCGATGTTGTAGTCACAGACGGCTTCACCGGAAACGTGGCCCTCAAGACGGCCGAAGGCACAGCGCGCCTGGTAACCGACCTTCTTGGCCGTGCATTCCGGTCAAGCATGTCGACCAAACTTGGTTACCTGCTGGCCCGCCACGGCCTGAGGTCGCTGAGGGACCATCTGGACCCCAACAACCATAATGGTGGGGTGTTCCTGGGGCTGAATGGCCTTGTGATGAAAAGCCACGGTGGGGCAAACGCTCATGGTTTCGCGTCTGCGGTCACGTCCGCCATTGATATGGCCCAGAACGACCTGATTCGGCTGATCAGTGAAGATTTGCAGCGTATTGTCGATGATGAGGCCGCAGCTGGCGCAGCATAATTTCCTGTGAAGAGGGCAATAAATCCCGTTTTCTGGCCCAAAATATAAGGGTGGGGATATAAACCCTTCTAAATATTGACTAAAAGCCGACAGGCGCGTTGACTCGCTTTCGCGCTTCGATTAGCTTTTTTAGTAACAGGTAATTTGCCTATTCACCAGCAGGGGGCAGAAATGAGCGACAACACACTTACTCGTGCGGATCTGACTGAAGCAGTTTACGAAGAGGTCGGGCTGTCGAGAAACGAGTCTGCTGACCTGGTTGAAGCGGTTCTCGGTGAGATTTCCGATTGCTTGGTGGCTGGTGAGAATGTGAAGATTTCCTCGTTTGGCAGTTTCCTCGTGCGCCAGAAGAATGGCCGTATGGGACGCAACCCCAAAACGGGTGAAGAAGTGCCGATCGACCCACGGCGCGTTCTTGTTTTCCGGCCTAGCCAGGTCATGAAAGACCGTATCAACGCCTGAGGTCAGCCTCGGATCCTAAACCAGGTCTAAAGGAGACGGTTGTGAGTGAAACTGCGTCAGGTCTTGATCGCCCGCGGGGCGGTAAGGGCCGCGAAGCTTTCCGAACCATATCCGAAGTGGCAGATGAGCTGGATCTGCCGCAGCACGTCCTGCGATTCTGGGAAAGCAAGTTCTCTCAGGTGAAACCCCTGAAGCGGGGCGGCAATCGCCGCTACTACCGTCCCGATGACGTGACTCTCCTGCGAGCGATCAAAAAGCTACTGCACTCAGATGGCTACACCATTAGGGGCGTTCAGAAGCTTTTCAAGGCGCAGGGTGTTAAAGCCACAATCCTTGAAGCACTTGATCTGTCGGATGATGGCGCGGATACGGCAGCGCCTGCAGTCGAGGCGTCAACAATGCCTGTGGAACGGCCTGCGGAAGGTGAAGGCCCGGCCTCTGATACGGAAGCCCTACGCGACGTGCTCCAGCGTCTTAAGGCTCTCCGGGACCGGCTTTCCTAACTCTTTTCTAGTTTTTCGGCGTGATCTTGTACGCGCAGCGCTTGGCGCCGGACAGAATGTGTTCCGTGCGTTCAACGTTAGCGTCATCCGCGAGAAGTTCTTTAAAGAGCGCCAATTCCTTGCCGCACAGGCCACTGCATGCCTTAGCGGCTTCACAGATGGGGCAGTGGTTCTCCAGAAGGAACAGGGCGCCATCTTTCTCAAGCGTTTCAGCCATATAACCTTCATTTGCCCGTTCTTTTGCAAGTGCCATCAGGCGGCCTTTCAGGTCAGCCTTGCCCTTCAGGCTGGCTTCATAGCGGTGCTTCTGCTTAGCAGTGCGGTGTGCCACAAGGCGGTCCAAGCCTTCGGGACCAAATAGATCCCGCATGCTTTCGATCAGGTCCAGCGACAGGTCCCGGTGTGCATCCGGGAAATAGACATCCGCCTTTTCCGTCAGTTCCCACATTTTGGCCGGGCGGCCACGTCCCTGTGGCTTGGCGCAGCATTCGACCGCGCCTTCGTCCCGAAGCTGATAAAGATGCTGCCGGATTGCCATGGGCGTAAGCTCGAGCTTTTCCGCCAGGTCATCGGCGCGGCAGGCGCCAACACGCTTGAGTTCGGTCAGGATAATTTCACGGGTCGTTTGCATCTTTGCTCCTTGGTTGGATATTAATTAAAGAAAAAACTTGAATAAATCAAGAGGGGCATCTATATCGAATTTACTAAAGAAAAAACTTTAGAAAAAAGGAGGCTGCCATGGGCGGCGAATTAGCGTGGATAGAATACGGTCGCATCAGGGCCGAGTTACGACAGCAAGGAGAGACGACATGGAAAAGCCAGAAGCCGGTGCCGGTAAGGATTGGAGAAATCTGGGCCAGCTTGCAGGGCTCGAAAAAAAGGGCCGCCATGTTCTGAAGATTGACGGCAAACAGATCGCGCTTCTGAGCACAGAGGCCGGTCTGTTCGCCATCAATAACCGATGCCCGCATGAGGGCTATCCCCTGATTGAAGGTACGCTCAATGACAGCTGCACGCTGGCTTGCAACTGGCATGGCTGGGCCTTTGACCTGAAAAGCGGGAAGGCGTTGCAGGGCAGGGACGGGGTAAAGACCTATCCCTTAGAGCGCCGCGGAGGCGATATCTGGATTGACCTGACACCCACCCCGAAAGCCGTTCAGGCGGTTAAGGCTTACCGCGAGCTGGATGAGGCCCTGGCTGAACATGACTATGAGCGTATCGCACGGTCGCTGTGTCGCCTGGAGCAAGCCGGCGTAAAGTATGAAGACATAGCGGGCAGGGTGCTCAAATGGTCTTTGCCGCGCCTTGAGCGTGGTTTTGGCCACGCGCATGCGGGCTTGGCTGATTGGATATCGCTTGCGGGTAATGACACGGATCTGCGCCTTGTCGCATTCTTGGAGGCACTCGGGAACTTCTCCTGGGACGCGCTCTTTAGTCCCGCGCTTGAAGTGCCTTCGGATACCTTGCCGTGGGACGCGTCGGTGTTCCGGCAAGACCTGGAAGCCATGAACAGCACTAAGGCGCTTTCCCGCGTACGGGGTGCGTTTTCTGCCGGTCTCAGGTTTGCAGATATCAAACCGGCGTTTCTGGATTTCATTTTCAGCCACTATGCAGGCTTTGGTCATCCGGCGATCTATGTGACCAAGCTCGAGCGCCTGAGCGCGCAATTGGGGTCGGACATAGAGGAAACGCTTGCGCTTCAACTGGCGCAATACCTTTGTGTTGCCGCGCGGGAAGACCTGATCCCCGAATTTCGCGGTTTTGCCGACTATCTCAAAGTTGAAGCAGGGGCTGGGCCGGTGCTCAAGGCCGCTGACTTTGTTGGCACATCCGTTCGCAATGCCATGGCCCTCACGGCCTCATCGCTGGGTAAGCCGAAGGCGCTTTTTGAAGCCCTGCTTGGGGCGGCGGCCCTGAACATGCTTGGCTTTGATCTCGACCTTCAGCACGGTGTCAACCAGCCGATTGCCCGGAACATAGGGTGGCTGGATTTCACCCATGCCATCACCTTTGCTGAAGCCGTTCAAATTCACGCGTCGGACAATCATGCTTATTGGCAATCGGGCCTGATGCAGATGGCTTGTTTTGTTGGTCGTAACAGCCCTTATGTTGGGGAGGCGGACATTGAGAAATGGCGAGTGACGGACAAGGTGGATTTCCTCGCGCGGGAGAATGCGGCGCTCTTCAACATGGATGCGGGCGACTATATCTACGGGGTCCACCGGCTGAAGATGGTCTGTGCGGTAGAGCGGCTGGACAAGCTTGTGAGCGAGGAGACGTCTGATCTGGTGTTCGCGGCGCTCAACCGGTACCTGCATACCCGCCTGCGCCAGCGCCATCCGGCGCGCGCCGCCTACCAGGCGCGACAAAGCGTTTCCCGGGAAGGATAATTTTTCCGAAAAACCGTGTTGCGCTGTCTGGACGCCAAAGCTATAGTCCGCGCCACCAGAATGCTGGTTCACCAGCATCCCTTGTCGGGGAGTGGCGCAGTCTGGTAGCGCACTACACTGGGGGTGTAGGGGTCGCAGGTTCAAATCCTGTCTCTCCGACCAAAAGAACGGGTCAGCGGGTTTCGCTGGCCCGTTTTCTTTGGCCCTTTCTCATTCCGACGTTTCTTTTCTTGCGATTTTGTTGCACTGCAGTAAAGTGCAAGCCGTTCATGTTGCGTAGCAGCAAGGAAGGCCCATTGGAACTTATTCTGACACACCTTTTACCCCTTGTCGGCGCTGGCCTTGTGGCTGGTTTCCTGGCTGGTTTGCTGGGTATCGGGGGCGGAATTGTCACCATTCCTGTGCTGGTGCTGGTGTACCGGCAAATCGGCATGCCGGACGTCTGGCTGATGCATATTGCCATCGCGTCGTCGCTCACTGCCATTATCGCCACCAACACATCCAGCGTGCTGGCACACCACAGAAAGCAAGGCGTTGAGTGGTCGATCGTCAAGGGCTGGTGGGTTGTTGTTGCCGTTGGCGCCATCCTGGGCAGCTTCTTCGCGAAAGGCCTGAAAACGGCAGAACTTGTGTATTTCTTCGCCACCCTTGCAAGCCTTGTGGCCATCAAGATGATGTTGCCGTTTGACCGTTGGAAGCTCGGGAAGGCGTTGCCTTCAGGGACAGCCAGTTATATCGGGCCTGGCCTGATTGGTTTTTTCTCTGCCGTCATGGGTATCGGGGGCGGCAGTTTTTCGGTGCCTTACATGACGCTCTATTCCGTGCCAATCCACAAGGCGGTCGGGACATCATCGCTGATCGGGCTGGTGATTAGCGTATCGGCGGGTATCGGCTATCTGATCGGCGGCTGGAATGTTGATGGGCTTCCAGTTGGTATGGCGGGCTTCATACATTTGCCGTCGGCTTTTGTCGTTGCCGTCTCGGCTGTTCTGATGGCCCCGATTGGTGCTAAAGTAGCCCATATGATGCCAAGAACCGCGCTCAGCATCGCATTCGGTATCTTTTTGGTTGTTGCAACCATCAAGCTTGTGAGCGGCATATAAGCCGCCACCAAATTTTGAGGGACAGGTTACATGTCTAATGAGGACTTAAAACTCGCTGCAATGTTCGAGCCCGCTACGGAAGAAGCGTGGCGGCAGTTGGTTGACCGGGCTATCGCGGGCCGTGATTTCGACAAAGTCATGACGTCTGAAACCTACGACGGTATCCGTATTGACGGGCTCTATTCACAGGGCAATGCCCGCGTGGCAGGCCGCCCGAATGCCCGCGAAGGGGCCTGGGGCATTGTTGTCCCCCATTGGAACCCGGATGTAGCTGCGACAAACGCAGCCATCCTAGAAGACCTGGAGCGCGGTGCGACCGGGCTGGCGCTCCGGCTTGAGGCTGGGCGTTTCCCGGGAATTCCGGCAGACAAGCTGAAGGATGCGCTCGCAGGTGTCTACCTGAACATGGCTTCCTTCACGTTGGTGCCTGGCGAAGAATTTTCTGGGGCTGCCCGATCAATGCTGGCAGTCCTTGAAGAGCGCGGTGATCAGCCGTCGGATATCCATGGCAAACTGGGTGTCGACCCGATAGGGACGCTCGCACAGACGGGACGGCTGAAAACATCGCTTAAAGATGCAGTGGCAGAAGGCGTTGAGGCCGCATCCCGTGTATCTGGCCGGTTCGCGAATGTTACCAGCTTCATGGCCGATAGCGGTCCATACCATATGGCTGGTGCCACGGAAGCCCAGGAACTGGGTATTATGATGGCAACCGGTGTGGCTTATCTTAGGGCCATGGTGGATGCCGGGATGGATGTGGCAGCTGCGGCTTCGCAGATCGCTTTCTCCATGGCGGCAGACGCGGATGTCAGCCTGACCATCGCCAAATTCCGCGCGGCGCGCATGATGTGGGCTGCAGTGCTGAAGGAATGCGGGCTTGAGGGCACGCAAAAGATGGCGCTCAGTGGTGTCAGTTCGCTCAGGATGATGAGCGTGAAGGACCCCTGGGTGAACATCCTGCGGGCCACTGCGGCCTGTTTTGGGGCAGGGATCGGCGGTGCCGATGACATCTGTATCCTGCCGCATGACAGCATGGTGGGAATGTCCAGCAGCTTTGCCCGGCGGATTGCCCGCAACGTGCAGATCATCCTGCAAGAAGAAAGCGGCCTGTCCCGGGTGCAGGACCCGGCTGCAGGGTCATATGCCTTTGAATCTATCACTTCAGATCTGGCCGCTAAGGCGTGGGAATATTTCCAGAAAATAGAATCGGTCGGCGGCCTTGAGAAGGCGCTTGCGGCCCGTGCTATCCAGGAAGACCTGGCAAATGCCTGGGCACAGCGGCGCCGGAATTTGGCCAAGCGCAAAGACGCGATCACCGGTGTTTCAGAGTTCCCTGATATTGACGAAAAGCCGATTGCGAACACGGGCCCGATGCCTGCGGAACCCGCTGACCTGGCCCCCGCTGGCGTAACCATCGAACCGCTAGCGTTCCACCGCCTGCCGGAGGATTTCGAGAAGCTGCGTGCCTTCAGCGATGCCTGTCTTGAAAAAGATGGAACACGGCCTCTGATTTACATCGCGAATATCGGCAGCCCGTCTGACTATACGGCGCGCACCACCTTCGCCAAAAACTTCTTTGAAGCGGGC
The DNA here is from genome assembly GCA_050300975.1 of Kordiimonas sp. Taxonomy (GTDB): domain Bacteria; phylum Pseudomonadota; class Alphaproteobacteria; order Sphingomonadales; family Kordiimonadaceae; genus Kordiimonas. The sequence goes on along the minus strand of JBNKYQ010000064.1, from coordinate 3,595 downwards.
GGTATCAAGTCCGTATCCGGCAAGGGCGGGGTTGATGCCAAGGCAATTGTCGATGAGTTCAAGGCATCGGGCGCCAAACTGGCGGTGCTTTGTTCAAGCGACGAACAATACGGCGCATTGGGGCAGGACCTTGCTGTGTGCCTCAAGAAAGCTGACGCCCATGTCTATCTGGCAGGTCGGCCCCTAAATGCGGACGAGCTGAAGATCGCTGGCGTTGAAGAATTTATCTATATGGGATGCGACGTACTGGAAGTGCTGGCGCAGGCCCACGTAAAAGCGGGAGCAAGCGCATGACCCGGATCCCTGATTTCAGCAAAATCGCTTTTAGCGCCCCGGAAACGGCCCCAGAAACCATCGCCGATGCCTGGCAATCGCCCGAGGGCATTCCCGTAAAGCCTGTCTATGGACCTGAGGATATTGATGGCCTCGATTTCCTGGATACAAGGCCCGGAATCGCGCCGTTCCTCAGGGGGCCATACCCAACCATGTATGTGCAGCGCCCCTGGACAATCCGCCAATATGCGGGCTTCTCCACGGCAGAAGACAGTAACGCCTTCTACCGCCGGAACCTAGCAGCGGGGCAGAAGGGCCTTTCGGTGGCGTTCGACCTGGCGACGCACCGCGGCTATGACAGCGACCATCCGCGCGTTGTCGGCGATGTAGGTATGGCGGGCGTGGCGATTGACAGCATTTATGACATGCGCACGCTCTTCAGCGGTATCCCGCTCGATCAGATGTCTGTGTCTATGACCATGAATGGTGCAGTTCTGCCGATCCTGGCGTTATATATCGTGGCGGCGGAAGAGCAGGGCGTGAGCCCCGACAAGCTCTCGGGCACCATCCAGAATGATATCCTGAAGGAATTTATGGTGAGGAATACTTATATTTTCCCGCCGACGCCTTCCATGCGGATTATCTCGGACATTTTCGCCTACACGTCGGAGAATATGCCCAAGTTCAACTCCATCTCCATTTCCGGCTATCACATGCAGGAAGCGGGCGCGACCGCGGACCTTGAGCTGGCTTATACACTGGCGGATGGGGTGGAATACATCCGCTCTGGCGTGGCGGCGGGCTTGGATGTGGATGCTTTCGCACCGCGCCTCAGCTTCTTCTGGGCCATTGGCATGAATTACTTCATGGAAGTGGCCAAGATGCGCGCGGCCCGCATGCTGTGGGCCAAACTCGTCAAGGGCTTCAACCCGAAGAATGCCAAGTCCCTATCGCTTCGCACGCACTGCCAGACGTCCGGCTGGTCGCTGACCGCACAGGATGTGTTCAATAACGTCTCCCGCACGTGCGTCGAGGCCATGGCAGCGGCGCACGGCCACACCCAGAGCCTGCATACTAATGCGCTGGATGAAGCGCTGGCGCTTCCGACCGACTTTTCGGCGCGGATCGCGCGGAACACGCAGCTGTTTATTCAGCAGGAAACCGGCACCAACCGGATCATCGACCCATGGGGTGGCAGCTACTATGTTGAGCGCCTGACAGCTGACCTTGCGGCGAAAGCCTGGGCGCATATCCAGGAAGTGGAAGCAGAAGGTGGTATGGCCAAGGCGATCGAAGCTGGCATTCCAAAGCTCAGGATCGAAGATGCCGCCGCCCGCACCCAGGCGCGGATCGACAGCGGTCGCCAGACCGTTGTGGGTGTCAACAAATACCAGCTGGATGAAGTCGAGGAAGTCGACGTTCTGAAGGTGGACAACAGCGCCGTGCGCGCTGCCCAGCTTGATAAACTGGCCCGCCTGAAGGCTGAGCGCGAGGACGCGGATGTTGCCCGCACGCTTGAAGCCTTGACCAAGGCAGCCGATACAGGCGAGGGTAACTTGCTGGCGCTTGCCGTTGATGCGGCGCGCGCCAAGGCAACGGTTGGTGAAATCACGATGGCGCTTGAAAAGGTTTACGGGCGTCACAAAGCGGAAATCAAGGCTGTGACAGGCGTCTATAAGGCAGAAGTTGGCAAGAATAACCCGGCGGTGCAGAAGGTACATGCGCTTGTGGAATCGTTTGAAGCCAATGATGGCCGCAGGCCGCGTATCCTTGTCGCTAAAATGGGACAGGACGGCCATGACCGAGGCCAGAAGGTGATCGCTTCCGCGTTCGCTGATCTTGGCTTTGACGTGGACATCGGCCCGCTTTTCCAAACGCCAGAGGAGGCCGCCCGCCAGGCCGTCGAAAATGATGTGCATATCATCGGCGCCTCATCCCTGGCTGCAGGGCACCTGACGCTTGTGCCGGCGCTGAAGGAAGAGCTGGCGAAGCTTGGCCGCGAAGACATCATGATCGTGGCGGGCGGCGTAATCCCGCCGCAGGATTATGATGCGCTTTATCAAGCGGGCGCCGAAGCCATCTTCCCACCCGGGACGGTCATTGCAGACGCCGCTGGTGAGCTGATTGAAAAGCTGAATGCCCGCCTTGGGTATGCAGAAGCGGCTGAATAGGGGGCTTTGTGGCAGCGACCGTTCATCAACCCAGTGTGGATGAGCTCTATGAAGGGGTGCGGGGCGGTAACCGCGCCCTGATCGGCCGCGCCATCACCTTGATCGAAAGCCGGAACCTGAAGCATCAGGAAAAAGCGCAGGAACTGCTCGCCCGATTGCTGCCCCACGCGGGCGGCGCCCAGCGTGTGGGGATTTCGGGCGTTCCTGGCGTGGGAAAATCCACTTTCATCGAAGGCCTTAGAAGCTGGCTGATCGAAGAGCAGAAGAAGCGCGTGGCCGTGCTGGCGGTTGACCCGTCAAGCGGTCGCACAGGCGGCTCCATCCTCGGTGACAAGACGCGGATGGAAAAGCTGTCCGCCAACCAGGGCGCTTTCATCCGCCCAAGCCCCAGTGCTGGTGTGCTTGGCGGTGTGGCGCGTGCAACGCGTGAAACCATCATCGTTCTAGAAGCGGCTGGCTTCGATGTGGTGCTGGTGGAAACCGTGGGTACCGGCCAGTCGGAGACCATGGTGTCGGAAATGGTTGATTTCTTCCTCGTGCTGATGCTGCCGGGCGCTGGCGACGAGCTGCAGGGCATCAAGAAGGGTATTCTTGAGCTTGCCGACATGGTGGCCGTCAACAAGGCCGATATCTTCGAGAAGAAGCTGAAGCAGGCTGTGCGCGAATATAAGTCCGCGCTTCATATCATGACAGACGCCAGCCCAAGCTGGCATCCGCCCGTGATTACCGTTTCTGGCCTGAAGGGCGACGGGGTGCCGGAGCTATGGGAGCGCATTGAAAAGCATGCGCGGATCATGGCTGAGAGCGGCGAGCGCCAGGCCCGGCGTGATGAACAGCGCATCTCCTGGCTCAAGAGCCAGATTGCCGACCGGCTTTTGGCCGATTTTTATGGCGATCCGGCAGTACACCAGGCCTATGCCCCGCTTCTTGAAGATGTTCGAGATGGCATAAAGCCCGTGTCTGCTGCCGTTTCCGACCTACTTAAGATCTATCATTCCAAAGGATACCGGGGCCTCTAGGCAGTGCCCCCCCCACACGGCAGGAGGAACAGATGTCCAAACCCGTATTGATCAGTATTCCACAGTCCAACGTCGGCAGGTCGGTCCAGATGCTTCTGGAAGAAAAGGACGTGGACTATGACTATCAAGTGG
>JBNKYQ010000063.1:0-12889 GCA_050300975.1 Kordiimonas sp. | reverse complement strand
GATTACATCGGTGCGGTGAAGAATACTGCGAACGACTGGGTATCCGGTTGGACCGTTTGGCTGAACCAATAAGCAAATAGCGAAAAAAGCGCCGCGGCTGAGCTCACGCTCGTGCCGCGGCGCTCAGCATAAATAACGAAAGCTGATGGTGCCCGAAATGAAATTGACCCATGCAAGTTTTAAAAGCGCGCTGCTGACCTCGACGGTCCTGATGGTACCGGGCCAGGCAATCGCGCAAGATATGACCCCAGACCTGTACCAGCCTGAGGTTGAGGAAATCACGGTTGTAGGTCGCTACGTACCAGACGAAAAGCGCGCAACCTCTGAAATTGCCAATGTCATCGACAGCGAATCTTTCGCACTGGTGGGCGACGGCGACGTGGCAGTTGCGCTGCAGCGTGTGCCGGGCCTGTCAACCGTTGGCGGTAAATATGTCTTCATTCGTGGTCTGGGTGACCGCTACAGCTCGACGCTCCTGAACGGCTCCGGCATTCCTAGCCCGGAACCGCTCCGTCGCGTTGTGCCGCTGGACATTTTCCCGACCGCGATGATCAAGTCTGTCCTGGTACAGAAAACCTATTCGCCTGAATATCCAGGTGGCTTCGCCGGCGGCGTGATCGACCTTCGCACCAAGACTGTTCCTGACGCGTTCGTGCTCGAAGTTGGTGTGTCGACCAAATACAATACTGAATCCACTTTCAAGGAAGGCCTCAGCTTCGATGGTCCATCCAGCGAGATTTTCGGCTTTGGCGGTGCCAGCCGCAACCTGCCGGATTTGATTCTCAAAGACGTGACGCTTGAAAGCCTGACGCCTGCGGAAAAAGAAGCCGCTGCTGAAGCATTGCCAAACGTGTGGTCGATCGACAAGGAAGACAACTATCCTGCTGCTGGTATCGATTTCCTGATCGGTGACCGCTATGACGTGGGCGATGAAGGCACTTTCGGTTTCTTCGCGGCTCTCACTTATGACGTGGAGCAAACGAACCGGGAAGGCATTCGTCGCGGCTTCAACACAACAAACTCTGGCCTTGTTGAGCGTTTCGCCTTCAGCCCGCAAGTGTGTGAAGACTTCGCCAGCCAAGGTGACTATGCCAATGCCCAGAATATGGGCGACGACTGTGGCTTCCGCCAGACCACAATGGATGTGGACCTGAACGGCATTCTGTCTCTGGGCTATGAAATCAATGCCAACCACGCGTTGAACCTGACCTCGTCTGTGCTCCGTCAGTCGCAGAAACGGGCGCTGATCGAGAAGGGCTTTATCGCCTCAGAGAAGGACGAACTGCGCACCACGTCCTCTATCGACTGGATCGAAAGCCAGGTCTGGACCAACCAGATTTCCGGTGATCACCTCGTCAGCCTGTTCGGTGACAGCGATACCTTCCTTGAAACCGAATTTGACTGGCGCTTCAACTATAGCCGCGCTGACCGCGACGCACCGCTTGGTCGCAACATGGTCTATATCTATGACCCTGCCGACGATGTGTTCCAGACGCTGCCAAGGCCAGACTTCAACACCACAAGCTACAGCGCGCTGGATGAAGAATCGTATGAAAGCGGCTTCAATTTCAAGCAGCCGATCAATGTGGGCGACACTCCTGTTGACCTGAAGGGTGGCTTTACATGGTCTGACAAGAGCCGTGGTTACGGCGTTGTCCGCTATTATTACGCCTTCCCAAGCGGCAACCAGGCAGAACTGCGGACGCTGGTTCCTGAAATCATTTTCGGCCCTGGCAACATTGCCCCAGGCGGCATCACGCTGACGGAAAAGTTTGACGCGTCTGACTATTTCACAGCTGACTTCACCAACTACCAGGGCTACCTGGGTGCGGATATCGAACTTTCTTACCGCCTGCGTGCGGCATTCGGTATGCGCTATGAAGACAGCACCCAAACAGTTGCGACTGTTGACCGGACTACCGATCAGCCGATCATCGTGACCCAAAGGGGTGAATACTGGCTGCCGTCTGCAACGCTGACGTACGAGATCATCGACAACATGCAGCTTCGTCTGGCCTACAGCCAGACCATCACGCGTCCTGACATGCGTGAGCTTTCCGCAGCACCGTTTGTTGACTATGAGCGTAACCGTACCATCCGGGGTAACCCGGAGCTTCGCATCACAGAAATTGAAAACTTCGATGCGCGCTTCGAATGGTATTTCGCTGAAGGTGAAAGCCTGACCATCGGCGGCTTCTACAAGAAGTTCACCAACCCGATTGAGGAAACCTTCACTATCCTCGGCGAAGGCCCGCTTGGTGGTTACATCAATGCTGCTGACGCGACGCTGAAAGGTATCGAGGTTGAGGTGGAAAAGGGCTTGTTCCTGCAGGACTGGTTCGGCTGGGATTGGCTGGGCAAGAACCGTGAATTCTACATTCGCGCCAACGGCTCCTACATCCAGAGTGAAACCAGGATTGACCCGACTCGCTTGCCTGCAGGTAACACGACAACAAACCTTGTTCGTTCCATGCAGGGACAGTCTGACTGGCTCGCCAACATCACCTTCGGCTACCAGGACTTCCTGAAGGTTGAGAGCATGGCGCTGGTGCTGAACTATACCAGCGAACGTCTCTCCGGTGTGGGCATCAACGGTGTGCAGGATGAATATGAGCGTCCTCCGCTGATGCTCAACTTCGTCTACAAGCGCGAAATCAAGCTGTTTGATACATTCCTTGAGCTGAGCGTGAAGGCTGACAACCTGCTGAATGATGACCAAACCTGGGTACAGGAAGGCCTGATTACAGAAAAGTACGAGATTGGTCGTACATTTGGGCTCGGCCTGAAGTATAGTTTCTAACACCAAACAAAAAATGGCCTGTCGCTTTGGCGGCGGGCCTTGGTGAGACCCAAAAATGGGCCACCGCAAAAAAAGTGCAACAAAACGGCGCAAAGATGCCGGGCACAAAAAAAGAATGATGATGCTTTTTGGAGACGTACCAGTTTCATGGACACTTCTGGACATGGAAAAAGACAGGTGACACCTGCTCCACGCCAACCCCGTGCCTTGCGTTTCGGGGTTTTGGCGTTTGAATTGGGGCTTGTGGTCCTTATTGCCTATCAGGCATCCAGCCTGGTGTTCCGCATGCTGGAGCCCGCGAACCTGGCGCTGCCGATGTCAGCCGCCCAGCCGCGGTCCGGCGGCAGTGTGGTTCAGGCGGACCTGCGTGCGCTTACAAGCACAGACCCCTTTTTCCGGCAGATCAGCGACACCGGCGCCGTCTCTCAGGCACAGGCCGCACCCGAAAGCAGCCTGCGGCTTGAGCTTTTCGGCCTCCGCGCAACCGGGGACGGGCAGGGCAGTGCCATCATTAAAACCCAGGACGGCGAGCAGCAAGTGGTGCGAGTGGGAGACCCGATCTCCCCTGGCGTCAAGCTGGCGGGTGTCTATAAAGACCGGATTGAGATCGTTCGCGCAGGCAGTCTGGAAGCCGTGTATCTGCGGCCACAGGGCGAACGCGCCGCACAGGCCGCGGTGGCGCCGCGCAAACCCGCAGCGCAGGGAACACCCGGTGCTCTCACCTTCCTGTCTGCGCTTAACCTTGAAGCCGTGCGCCGCGAGCGCCGCATTATCGGCTTCCGCCTGCCGGACAACCTGCCGGATATGGCGTCCGCCCTTGGCTTCGAGAAGGGCGACATTTTGCTGGCAGCCAACGGGCAGCCGCTTAATTCATTCGAACGTATTGCCGAGATTGGCGAGGAACTGGCGGGCAGCCGCCGCGTTGAGCTCACCATCGAACGGCGGGGCGAGACACGCAGTCTCAGCCTCGGTCTTTAGGGAACCTGGATCATGAAGTTTTTCAACAACGCTCACTGGTTGATGAGGCCGCTTATGGGGGCCGTGATGTTGGCGGTACTGCCGTTCGGCGCTAGTGCCATGGCAGCAGACGGCCACGTGCTGAACTATCGTGATGCCGAAATCCGCGCCTTCATCGATGACGTGGCCACCATCACCGGCAAGACTTTCATTATCGACCCGCGCGTACGCGGCACCATCAATGTGGTCTCCACCGAAGAGGTCAGCACCAGTGGCGTTTTCCAGACCTTCCTGTCTGCCCTGAAGGTGAATGGTTTCACCCTGGTGCCAACCAGCTCCGGCGCCTTCAAGGTGGTTCCTGATGAGGTTGCCGCCCAGGACGCGGGCCCCGTGGATGAAGGCCGCACGGGCGATACGCTGACCACCCGCGTTTTCACGCTCAAATATGCTGATCCGCTGGCCGTACAGGCAGCCATCAAGCCGTTTTCCTTCAAGAACGGTCGGGTGTTTGCGCGCAAGGGCACGCCTGTCGTGATCGTCACAGACTTCGCCGACAACCTGGACCGGATCGCCAAGCTGGTGGCTACGCTGGATATCGACCATTCCGTGATCCGCACGCTGGCTCTTGAAAATACCAGTGCGTCAGAGATGGCAGATATCGCCATCAAGCTCGCTACCCAGCCGGGCTTTGACGATAATGTCACCCAGGCGTTGACCGCGCTGCCGCTCGATAGCAGCAACACGCTTGTCCTGAAGGGCCCCGCCGATATCGTCGATACCTTCCTGCCAGTCCTGAAAGAACTGGACGCAAATAACGCCTCGCGCGGGGACCTGCGCGTGGTGCAGCTGAATTACGGCACAGCGGAAAAGATGCTGCCAATGCTGGAAGCGGTGACAAAATCCCTCAGCGGCAAGGACGGCAAGGCCGCCGGTGGTGACGTGATGATCTCCGCTTACCCGGGCGCCAATGCCATTGTGATCAACGCGTCATCAGAGATGCAGCAGCGCATCGCCAATGTCATCCACATGCTGGATGTGCCGCGGGCGCAGGTGCTGGTTGAAGCCATTGTGGTGGAAGTCTCCGAAGGGGCAGCGAAAGACCTGGGCGTTCAGTACATTCTGGCTGGCGGCAAAAGCAGCAACATCCCCTTTACTGTCGCCAACTATTCCAATACCGCACCGAATATTCTGGCGCTCACTGGCGCGTTGCAGCTCAATGACACGGATGGCGACGGTACGTCCGCCAAAGACCTGGCAAGCGCCGCGGCGGTCGAATCGCTCCTTGGTTTCTCAGGCTTCGGCCTCGGTATCGCGGGCGAAACCGATGGCGGCACGGTGTTTGGCGCCATCCTCAACGCCCTTGAGCAGGACAATGGCAGCAACATCCTCTCAACGCCGTCGATCATGGCGATGGACAATGAAACCGCCAGCTTCCTCTCTGGCCAGGAAATCCCGATTACCACGGGCCAGACGCTGACGAGCTCCAGCACGAACCCCTTCACCACCATCGAGCGCAAGGACGTGGGCGTGAAGCTTGAAGTGACGCCGCAGGTCAACGAAGGCGAGGAAATCCACCTGACCATCCGCCAGGAGATTTCGTCCATCGCAGGCACCACCGGCGCCAATGAGCTGATCACCAACAAGCGCGAAATCCAGACCACAGTCCGCGTGGCGAATGGTGAGATTGTTGTCCTTGGCGGCCTGATCGAAGAAAACGAAAGCGTGTCGGTCGACAAGGTGCCGTTCCTGGGCGATATCCCGCTTCTGGGCCGTGCGTTCCGGTCTGACAGCAAAAGCCGCTCCAAGCGCAACCTGATGATCTTCCTCAGGCCCACCATTGTCCGGTCTGCGGGTGATGCGCAGGCGCTGACCGCCAAGAAGTACAATTATATGCGCGCGCAGCAGGCAGCGTCGGAAACCGGCTTGTCGCTTGACCAGCTGGTCGAAGAAGTGATGGGTACCGGGGGCGAAAGGTAACTGGCCCATGGCTGAAAAAGACATGCCATTCCTGCGCTATACATTTGCCCGAGATCACGGTATCGCGGTGACCGCCCTTCTGGACGGATCAGCGAATGTTGCCCTGCGGGAAGGCGCGGACCCGATGATGCTTGCCGAAGTGCGGCGGGTTGCCGGGCGGCCCCTGAACGTTTCCAGCATGGACGCGAAAGCGTTCGACGCCATGCTTTCTGACATGCACGCGGTTGAAGGCATTGACGCGGGGATCGACAGCGACATGCCTGCGGAAAGCCTCGACAGCGCGCTTGAAGGCATGCCCGCGGCCGCGGACCTCCTGGCCAGCGAGGATGACGCCCCTGTCATTCGCCTGATCAACAGCCTGATCGCTGAAGCGGTGAAAACGAAGGCATCCGACATCCATCTGGAGCCGTTCGAGAACCGCCTGTCCGTGCGCCTGCGCGTGGACGGCGTGCTGAATGAAGTGGCCAGCCTGGCGGCACGGCTGACGCCCTATCTGGTGTCCCGCATCAAGGTGATGGCGCGGCTTGATATCGCTGAAAAACGCATTCCGCAGGATGGGCGCCTGTCCCTGAAATTGGGTGACCGCACCTTTGATGTGCGCGTGTCCACGCTGCCGTCACGCCACGGCGAACGGGTGGTGCTCCGTCTTCTGGATGCCTCATCAGCCCAATTGACACTTGAAGACCTGGGCATGCAGCCGGCTGTGCACGCGGGCATGCGTGACCTGCTGAACGAACCGAATGGCATCATTCTGGTTACCGGCCCCACGGGCTCGGGCAAGACCACCACGCTATACGCAAGCCTTGCGCTGCTGAATGACCAGAGCCGCAATATTATGACGGTCGAAGACCCGGTCGAATATGCGCTCGACGGCGTCAGCCAGACCCAGGTGAACACCAAGGTGGGCATGACGTTTGCCTCAGGCCTCAGGGCGATCCTGCGGCAGGACCCGGATGTGGTGATGGTGGGCGAGATCCGCGATATGGAAACGGCTGAAATGGCGATCCAGGCGTCGCTCACAGGCCACCTTGTGCTTTCCACCGTTCACACCAACAGCGCTGTGGCGGCGATCACTCGGCTTCGTGATATGGGCGTGGAACCCTTCCTCCTGGCCTCCACCGTCAAGGGCATTCTGGCCCAGCGGCTGGTCCGCAAACTGTGCCCATCCTGCAAGAAGCCCGCGCATAATGAAGCGCTGGTGCGCGAGCAATTGGGCGTTTCCGCATCTGAGGCAGCGACCCTGTTTGAGCCCACCGGCTGCCCTTCCTGCGGCGGCAAGGGCTATGCGGGTCGCGTGGGCATCTATGAGCTCGCGCGGGTCGATGACGAGATGCAGCGCATGATCCAGGACGGCGCGTCCGAGCAAGCCATGGCAGCCCATGCCTTCAAAGGCGCCGACACGCTTTCGGCAAGCGGGCGGGCGCTGGTGCTTAAGGGCGTGACCACCGTTGAAGAGGTGATGCGCGTGTCGCGCGTGAAGGAGGCCGCTGGTGCAGGCGTATGACTATACGGCGCTTGACGGTGCGGGCAAAAGCCGACGCGGCACAATCACGGCGGACGGCGAAGGCGATGCCCGCCAGCGCCTGATGGCCAAGGCGCTTTACCCCACGGATTTGCGCCCGGCGCGCAGCCGCAAGGCCCAGGCAGAAGGTGGGTTCCGCCTGCTTGACTTCCTGCGTGCGGAAAAGATCAGCAGCAAGGACTTGGCGCTCCTGACTCGCCAGCTGGCAACCATGGTGCAGGCCGCGTCCCCTGTGGAAGAAGCCTTGGCGGCGCTCGCGCAGCAGGCGGAAAAGACGGCCACGCGGAATGTGCTGACCCGCGTACGCGCCAATGTCATGGAAGGCATGCGCCTGTCATCTGCCATGGCGCTTGAAAGCGGCACCTTCGATACGCTGTTCTGCGCGATGGTCGCCGCCGGTGAAGCGTCAGGTGATCTGGGCACGGTGCTGGCGCGTATCGCCGACCACCGGGAGAAATCCCAAGAAACCAAGGCCAAGGTGCAAAGCGCGCTTATTTACCCCGCGGTGCTGATGATCGTTGCGACCTGCGTGGTGACCGCACTGATGATTTTCGTGGTACCGAAGGTGGTGGCCCAGTTCGACAGTTTCGGCAGTGACCTGCCCACGCTGACAAAGATTGTGGTGGGCGTGAGCAATTTCCTCACCAGTTATGGCCTCTGGTTGCTGTTTGCCCTGGCGCTTGCAGTCGCAAGCGCCGTGTTCGCCATGCGGCGGCCAGCAGTTCGTCTTGCGGTGCATGGTATGCTCTTGAAGTTGCCGCTGATTGGCAAGCTGGTGCGGGCGGTCAATGGTGCCCGCTTCGCCCGTGCATTCGGGACGCTGCTGCAGGGCGGTAGCCCCGCGCTAGAGGCCATGCTGGCTGCCATCCAGACGGTGAAGAACGCGCAGCTGCACGCAGCCCTTGAGGAGGCTGGCGTCCAGGTGCGCGAAGGCACGGGCGTTGCCGCAGCCCTCAAGGCGGTCACGGGCCTGCCACCCATGCTTGGCTATATGGCCGCCGCGGGTGAACGCAGCGGTCAGCTGGGGCTGATGCTGCACAAATCTGCGGACTATCTGGAAAGTGAATTCGACGGTTTTACCAAGTCGGCGCTCAGCCTTCTGGAGCCGATGATCGTGATTTTTATGGGCGGTATTGTTGGGGCGATTGTGCTTTCAATCATGCTGCCGATCCTGAGGCTAAACAGCCTCGTGTTGATGTAGGGAGACCCTTGATGACCAAGGTATGGACCAAACTGAAAGCAGCCCTGAAAGCCACCGCGCGCGACGACGCTGGCTTCTCGCTGATTGAACTGATGGTGGTGATCGTGATCATCGGCCTGCTCACCACCGTGGTGGTGGTGAATGTGCTGCCGAGCCAGGACCGGGCGATGGTTGAAAAGGCCCGCGCCGATGTCCAGACCATCAGCCAGGCGCTTGAAATGTACAAGATGGATACGCTCAAATACCCCAGCCTTGATGAAGGCATCGATGTGCTGGCTGAAGCGCCCAAGGGCGGCCTGCGCACCGAAGGCTACATCAAGGGCCTGCCACGTGACCCGTGGGGCAACCCATATCAGTATCTGATCCCGGGCGAACACGGCAAATATGATGTCTTCTCCTATGGCGCGGACGGTCGTCCGGGCGGGGAAGGGCTGAACGCCGACATCGGCAACTGGAGCAAGGAAGACTGATCGCATGCAGCGCTGGCGCTCTGATAAAGGCTTTTCCCTTGTGGAAGTGATGGTCGTGGTGGCCATCATTGGCCTGATGACGAGCGTCGTTGTGCTGGCACTGCCCGGCAGCGATGACCGCCTCAGGGACACGCTTGGCCGCACCGGCCGCCTGATGGTGGCGCTTGAGCGCCAGGCGGTGATGACGGGCCAGGTGATCGGCGTGCATTTCACCGAGCGCGGCATGTCTGTGCTGCAGCTTGCAGATGGCGGCTGGGTGCCGTCGGACGCCGCTGTGGATGCGGATGCCGCCACCTTTGGCGACGCGCGCCTGCAGGCGCTGGTGGTGGACGGTGCCACCGTCGACTTTCAAAATGGTGAGCAGCAGGCCCATGTGTTCATCCTACCCACAGGTGAAAAGCCGTCTGTTTCGCTGACGCTGGTTTCGGGCACGCAAACAGGCACGGTTACGCTGCCTGAGGTGGGCCCCTATGAGGTGAAGACCGATGGCTAGCGGCGCGAGAGACGAGGGCTTTTCCCTGATCGAACTGTTGGTCGCCGTGTCGATCCTGGCACTGGCTGCTGTCTCGCTCCTGGAGCACCAGACGCAGGCGCTTGGCATGACGGGCGCCGTTGAGCGCCGCGCGCTTGCCGCCACCGTGGCCGACAATCGGCTCGCGACTACGCTCGGGCAGACCCAGGCGCCCGTGCCCGGCACAACGACGGGACAGGAAACCCAGATGGGGGTCGCGTTCGAATGGCGGCAGACCGTGCGGCCAGCCGAAGGCGGTGACCTGACGCTGGTGCAAGTGTCTGTTCGGGAAGCGGAAGGCGGGCGCGAGCTTGCCGCGCTGACCGGGTTCCGGAGGGTCGATTGATGTCATTCCGTGTCCGAAATGATAACGGATTTTCCTTGGTTGAAACCATGGTGGCGACCTTCCTGTTCGCGCTCGTCAGTGCGGCGGGCGTTGTCTTGCTGACCAGTTATCAGGACGGCCGTGAAGTGCTAAGTGCCGCTGACGAGCGCGTTGCTGAGCTGACGCTCGCGCGGGAGGTCTTGAAAGCTGATCTCCTGACCGCGCTGGACCGGCCCGCGCGCCTTGAAATGGGCGACGCGCAGGGCTTCACCGGCAGCATCTATCTGCCGGATGGGCTGAAGCTGCGGCTGGTTCGCGGCGGCAGCATGCGTTCGGTGCTGGATGCTGGGGCCTCAGCGCTGGAGCGCGTTGATTATGTGCTTGAGGACGGCACGCTGGTGCGCCGTACCTTCCCGCATACCGATGTGACTGTCGGCGCAAAGCCGCGCGAGAGGGTGCTCTTGAGTGGCATCAAATCCATGGCGCTGCGTTTCGAAAGCGACGGCCTGTGGCGCGACGAATGGCGGCCCGAGGTGGCGCTTAAGCCGCTGCCGAACCTGGCGGAGCTGACGTTCGAGATGGAAAATGGCCGAAGCCTGCGCTTCGTCCTGATGGTTGGAGGGCAGGCATGATGCGGCGCTTCAGCTTCAAAAGGTTGCGCGATGACCGCGGCGCCGCGCTGGTGACCGTGATGCTCTTGGTGTCCATCATGGCCGCAGGCATGGCGATCAGCTTTGATGCGCTCGGCTTCATGACCAAGCGGCATACGGCTTCCCGCATGTTCGAACAGGCGCGCTACTATGCGCTGGGCGGTGAACAGCTGGCGCTGACGGCGGCGGAGAAGCTTTCGAAAGCGAAAGCACGGCTGACCGAAGCGCAAACCGTTTCCTACCCCATTGATGGCGGCCGGATCGAAGGCCTGATCAGTGACGCCAGCAATTGCTTCAACGTCAACAGCCTGGTCGAGGCGACAGGTAGTGGCGGGTACCGTGCTAACGCGCGCGCTATCGCCCAATATGGTCGCATGCTGGCCCATCTGGGCTTTGGCGAACGCGAGGCCGAAGGGCTGGCCGGTGCGCTTGCAGACTGGGCCGACAGCGATAGCCGCCCAGGGCCGCAAGGCGCGGAAGACTATGACTATGCCGACCTTGAAAGCCCTTACCGCACCGCCAACACGCTGGTGCGGGACATCACGGAACTTCGCCTTGTGCAGGGCTACACCCCTGAGGTGCTGGCCCGCGTCACGCCACTACTGTGCGCCCGCGACAATACGGCGGATACGATTTTGAATGTGAATGTGCTGCGGATCAGCGAGGCGCCGCTTCTGGCCGCCATTCTGGGGCCGGATTTCAGCCTTGAAGCCGCTGTGAACCTGATTGCCGCGCGGCCCGCGGGCGGGTATGCAGACATTGCAGATTTTTATTTTGAACGCGGTTTTCAGGGCCGGTCGATCGAACAGGACGTTCGTGCCCAGACTACGGTCAAACCGCAACGATTGATCAGCCAGGTCCGGGTGCGCTTCCATGAAGGCGTCAGCCGCCTCACCAGCGAGATCTGGCTGTCTGATGACGGGAAGGCCCATGTGGGCAGCCACCGTTTTGGAGTATTTCAATGAGTGAAACCCTTGTCATAGCCTTGGGGCCTGATGGCCAGCCAGCGGGCGATGCCCTGCTGGTGGATGCCGGGGCGGTGCGTGCGCGCGTCAGTCCCGATGGGCTTGCCGCCAAGGCGGGCACGGACGCTGTGGTCATCCTGCCCGGCGCGCAGGTGGCGAGCCATCTGGTTACCGTGCCTGATTTCCCGGACGCCAAGCTGATGAAAATCCTGCCGGGGCTGTTGGACAGCCGCATGGCGCTGATGCAGGAAGACCGCCATTTCGCGCTTCTGGGTCCAAGGAACGCCGAGACCGGTGAACGGCTTGTGGGCGTTGTGGCAAAAGCGGATATGCAGGCGGCGCTTGATGTGGCTGAGGGCCATGGCCTTGTGGTGCGCGCTGTGGTGCCTGACTATTTGCTGCTGCCGGTGCCGGCAGAAGGCGCTGTTGCCGCAAGCGTGGGCGATAGCATGCTGGTGCGCTTTGCGGATGGCACGGGCTTTGCGGCAGAAGCCGCGCTCGCGGGTCAGATGCTTGGCACTGGCACCAAGCCTGAACCAGTGGATTATCAAAGCCTTCTGGCCAGCGCGCCGGAAACGGCTGCCAACCTGATGCAGGGCACTTTCAGCCCACGCACAAGCATGGCCGCGTGGCTGGTGGTTGCCCGTCGCGCCGGGTATCTGGCCGCAGCCAGCTTGCTTTTGTGGGTTGGCGCCACACTCTATTCCGCGTCTGATAACTTTGGCCGCAGTGAAGTGCTTTATGCCCAGGCAGAAGCGCGCTTCAAGGCGGCGCTGCCGAATGTAAGCCGAATCGTGAATATGGAGGCGCAGATGCGCCGGGCGGTTTTGGCCACGCGCCAGCAGGACGGCGGCGAATTCCTCATCCTGTCCGGCATGGCGGCAAGCGCGCTCACGGGTGACGACAGCACTATGTTTGAAAGCATGCGCTTCGACGGCACCCAAAACACCCTGGTGCTGACAGTGACCTTCGCATCCTTCGCCAAGGGTGAGGCCTACAAGGCACGGCTGGCGGAAAAGGGCCTGGTTGTAACCGAAGGCAGTAGCCGCACCGAAGGCGCGCGGGTTATGTCTGAGCTGACGATCAGGAGGCGCGTATGACCGAATTCTGGCAAAACCTGACGGCGCGTGAGCGCGCCTTGGTCTCGGTCGCCGTGGCGCTGGCGGTGCTGGTGCTGGGCTATTTCATGCTTGTCCGCCCGCTGGCCTCCTATGAGGCGGAGAGCGAAAGGGCACTCGCGCGGGCGCAGGCCGTCTATCAGCAGATTGATGCGGGCGCCGCCGAGGTTGAGGCCGCGCGCGGCACCACACAGGCGAAGGGCGCAGAGACCACATCCGTGCGGGTGGCGGTTGCGCAGTCGGCCCGGGAAACCGGCGTTGCCATCAGCCGCCTTCAGCCCGGTGCTGACGGGGCGCTGACCGTATGGGTTGAAAGCGTGTCTTCCCCAGTGTTCTACCGCTGGCTGGAGGCCTTGAGCGCAAACCACGGCATCGCACCTGTGAAGGTGGTGG
>JBNKYQ010000062.1:0-12900 GCA_050300975.1 Kordiimonas sp. | reverse complement strand
CGCATGGGGCGTGGCGCTTTCAGGCAGGCCAAGGGCAATGCGCACCTTCTGCATGGCGGCCTGGATGGTCCTTGGGCTCAAGCGCTTGCCACGCTTGCCAACGAACAGCGGCCCGTCTGCAGTGATGGCAAAAGGGCATTCAGCCCTGTAGGCCGCAATCGCCTGCCTGACGGCGGGCAGCACTGGCACGATGCGTTCCTTGTTACGCTTGCCGATCACGCGCATGGTGTCGCCCGATGGGATGTCCCCGCCGTTCAGCGACAGCGCTTCAGCGATCCGGAGGCCGCAACCATAAAGAAGCGCAACGACGGCGGTGTTGCGTGCCGCAACCCAGCTTTCTTCCTCGAACTCGCCCACCGTTTCCATAACCGACCTGGCGGCTTCTTCCGTCAGCGGCCTTGGCACGCGGTGCGGCAGCTTCGGGCCCTGGACGGCCTTGATGGCATCATTTTCGATGCCTTCGGTGCGCGCCAGGAAGCGGTAGAAATTTCGGATGCTCGAGAGCGCCCGCGCCACAGACCGTGCCGACAGGTTATCGCCCCTGAGTGACGCCAGGAACGCGCGGAAGTCCCGCACCTCAAGCGCTGCCAGCGTGCGCAGGCCAACGGCTCCGCCCTTATAGTCCGCAAGGAAGCTGATGAAATCGCCAAAGTCGCTGCCGTAGGCCGTCAGCGTGTGCTTCGATACCCGTTTTTCCGAGGTGAGATACTCAATCCAGCGGTTCACAAGAATTGCGGCCTTGTCCGTAAGGCCAGAGAGATTGTCTGTGCCCGTGCTCGCCATCAGGCACCAGGGTAGCGCAGGCGCCCCAGGAAGCTGCTGAGGGTGGGTGCGTTCTCGCACATCTTGCGCATCTGGAATTTGGCTTTCTCGATGGCCATGACATTCTCGATACGGCGATCAAGGAACGCCCACGTATCCGCGCAGTCTTCCGATTCGTCATTAAGCCAATAGAGAAGCACCGAGCTGTAGACAGCAGAGAGGGTCGCCCGCTTGGTATACCAGTTATGGTCTGTGCTGGTGTCGCCCGCCGCGCGCCACATAACGTCTGCGGTGCGCCACAGAGCCTTGCTGCCCAGCGCCATATGCTGGGGCATGGCCAAGGTGGCAAGACCGCGCTTGATCACTTCCTGTTCACCCATATTGAGCTCGAGCCGGGTGCGGACGGCCACGGTGATGCGGTCACGGATTTTCATGGATGCCAGGTCACGCTCCGCCAGGGCAGCAGCCAGAACACGGTCCGCGTCTTCCAGATGCAGTTCAAGCGCTTCAATGGCGCCGCGCGGGAAGGCAAGCTCTGCCATCTCAGGCGTCACGCCTACGTCCTCTGCCGCGTTGGCGAGCGCCTTTTCCGTCCAGCCGTCAAACGCCACATGGTCCGTCATCGCTTCCATCAGGGGGAGGCGAAGTTCTTCGGGTGTGCGGTCGTTGGTTGTCTGGTCGGCCATGGTCAGTCTCGTGTTTCGCTTGGCGTATGGTTCTGGGGATTTTCTAACATGGAAAGCCCGAGCGCGCGAGGGACATAGTGCCGCAATTTTGCCTTTGGCGCCAAAGTTTGCTATAGTCAGCCCATGTACTGACCTTTTGACGGGCTCTGTGTCAGGGCCCGCAAAGGCTTCTGTTGTGGAATTAACTTGTGTGGAACCCAGGGTTTTGCTATATCACGCGCGCCCTGCGGTGTGACCCCGATGTCCCACACCGTAAATTATGGCTATAGAAAGGAAGGTGTAACCCATGGAGGTTACCGTTCGGGATAATAATGTGGACCAGGCTCTGCGTGCTTTGAAGAAAAAACTTCAGCGCGAAGGTGTCTACCGCGAAATGAAAATGCGTCGGTTCTACGAAAAGCCATCTGAGAAGAAGGCTCGTGAACAGGCTGCTGCCGTTCGCCGTGCTCGTAAACTTGAGCGCAAGCGCCTTGAGCGTGACGGTCTGGTAATGAAGCACCGCTAAGCTTAGCGGGGTTTTCAGACCCACAAAGATCAAACCTCTTAGAGCCTATGCTTTAAGAGGTTTTTCTTTTGCCTCCCCAAACCTTTTCGCCAGTGAAATAGGGTTTCCAAAGTGCAATGGAAATCGGCACGGTGATGTTCAGGAGGAAGGCAGTCGCCATCAGGGTGAAGAAGGCTTCAGTGGACAGGATATCATGCTGGATATAGGCGATATCCATCACCACGAACGCAAGTTCGGCGCGCCCCAGCATGCCAAAGCCGATCATCACGCTTTCCACCCAGCTGAAGTTGCCGGTGTAGCGCGCGGCAAGCCCGGCTGATGCGATCTGGATGACAAACAGGCCCACTGTCATGGCCATGATTTCAGGGATCAGCGAAAAGACCATATCGAAATCGAAGATGATCTGGGTGCCAAGGCTGACGAAAAAGATCGGACCGATCCAGGAAAAGGCGATGTCGTCCACTGTTTCCTTGGTGCGCTCGAACCGGTTTTCCCCTTCAGGGTCCAGGAGGAAATATTCTTCCCTCAGGACAAGACCCGCCATATAGGCGCCAACGGCTGGGTGAAATCCAAGCTCGTGCGCGATGATCCCCACAACCAGTGCAAGCGTCAGCATCACAAGCGTCAGGTGCTCTCTGAGGACAAGCAGGAGGTGCCTGAGGCCAAAGTGCCTCAGGAGCGGCATGCGGCCCGCAAGGCCCGAAAGCGGATGCGGGAAAATCCAAGCCCCCAGGACAAGTACGCCGACAAAGAACAGCACGGCTTTCCCCAGCACGATCGCGATTTCATGGATGTTGGCTGGTGCGTCCCCCGTGGCGACAGGCACCATGATAGCGACAAGCGCAAGCGAGGCGATATCGTCGAGCACAGCGGATGTCATGATACCGGTGGCGGCCCGGGATGCCTGTAGCCCCTCGCTTTTGAGGGAAACCATCGTCAGCGACACGGCGGTCGCCGTCATGGCCAGCCCGCACATCAGCGATATGTGATAGTCCTGCCAGAAATAATCCGCGACCATATAGGCAACTACAAACGGGCCGATGGCGCCAAACAGGGCAATGCCCCAGCTTCGCTTCATGCTGCCAAGGAAATTGTCGGACTTTTCCTCAAAACCGATGGCGAACATGATGACAATGATGCCCATCTCAGCGAAACCGCGGATGAAAGGCGGGATTTCCTTGGGTAGGATGCCGGTGTTGACGAGCACCGCGCCCACGAACAGGAAGAAAAGAACGGGTGTCAGCTTGGTCTTGCGCGCTGCATATACCGCGAAAAACACGCCGCCCCACATGATGGCAAGATAAACCAGTGGATCCAACTCGCTTCATCCTTCCTTTGGTTGGTCAGATGAGGTGAGTATAGCAGCCAATCAGCATGGGCGGATTGACTTAAGGCAAAGCCAAGCCTGGCGGCTCAAGGTGTAGGCAGGGCCAGAAGCGTCCTGGGCTCACGGGTGTCGCTTGCCACAGTCAGGTAGAATCTGTTGTAAGGGCTGCGCGCGATGCGAAGCTTCTCCCGCTTGTCGCCATTTTTTACATAATAGATAAACCGGCCGCATTGGATACCTTCAATGGCGTCCGCAAGGGGTATAGGCATCAATGTATCGCCATAGCTGCGCACATAAAGGTGCGTGATGGCTTCATAAGGGTTTGCACCGTCGCGCTTACCGACGGCGTCGACATCATATTCGCTCGCCATGCCAGGCCTCTCATAGCAGGGTCAATATTTCGCAGGTGCCTGATGGTACTCAGAACTTGCCTGATGCGATCAGCCTAGCCCAGAGACCTTGATTTCAGGTTACGAACTGGTGGGCATTTTCCTAAAATTGGACCAGAGACAAGCGAGAGATAAAAGCCAGAGATAAAAGAAGGGCGACCCCACCAGAACCGGGGCCGCCCATTTTAGTCTCTGTGCGTTTTTATAGTTGGTTATTCTTAGTCCAGATCGAACTTGATGCCCTGTGCCAGCGGCAGTTCGCGGCTGTAGTTCACAGTGGACGTCTGGCGACGCATGTAAGCGCGCCATGCGTCGGAACCACTTTCGCGGCCGCCGCCGGTTTCTTTTTCGCCGCCGAATGCGCCGCCGATTTCAGCGCCAGAGGTGCCGATGTTCACATTCGCGATACCGCAATCGGAACCAGCCGCCGAGATGAACATCTCGGCTTCGCGGACATCCGTGGTGAAGATGGAAGAAGAAAGGCCCTGTGGTACGCCGTTCTGCATCGCCATCGCGTCATCGAAATCGTTGTATTTCACGATGTAAAGAATCGGCGCAAAGGTTTCTTCACACATGCTGGCGCTTTGCTCAGGCATCTCAACGATGGCTGGGTTCACATAGTAGCCTTCCGGGAATTCGTCCGCGAGGGCACGGCCACCACCGGTAACAACGCCGCCTTCACCGCGGGCAGCTTCAATGGCGCGTTCCATGGCTTCGAAAGATGCCTTGTCGATCAGTGGGCCCACGAGCGTGCCTTGCTTCAGCGGGTCGCCGATGCGGATGCTGGAGTAGGCTTTCTTCAGGCGTGGTACCAGGTTGTCGTATACGCTTTCGTGCACGATCAGGCGGCGGGTCGACGTGCAGCGCTGGCCGGCAGTACCGACAGAGCCGAACACGATGCCCGGGATCGCCATGTCGAGATCAGCGGAAGGCGCCACGATGATGGCGTTGTTGCCGCCAAGCTCCAGGATGCACTTGCCGAAGCGTTCGGCAACGCGTGGGCCAACTTGGCGGCCCATGCGGGTGGAACCAGTGGCGGAAATGAGCGGAACGCGATGGTCGTCCACCATCTGCTCGCCAATGTCGCGCATGCCAACGATCACGGATGACAGGCCTTCAGGCGCATCGTCACCAAACTTGGCGATGGCACGCTCAAGGATGGCCTGACACGCAAGGGCGGTCATCGGAGTTTTCTCGGATGGCTTCCAGATACATGGGTCGCCACACGCCAGCGCAAGCGCCGCGTTCCAAGCCCAAACTGCAACCGGGAAGTTAAAGGCGGAAATGATGCCAACGGGGCCAAGCGGCTGCCAGTATTCACGCATGTGGTGGCCAGGGCGCTCGGAGGCGATCGTGAGGCCATGAACCTGACGGGAAATGCCAACTGCGAAATCGCAGATGTCGATCATTTCCTGAACTTCGCCTTTGCCTTCTTCAAAGATTTTGCCGCATTCAGCCGTTACAAGCGCGCTGAGGGCGTCTTTGTGAGCACGCAGTTCTTCACCCAGCAAGCGAACCAGTTCGCCGCGGCGTGGGGCTGGAACCGTGCGCCACTTCTTGAAAGCTTCGGTTGCAGCGGTGATTTTCGCATCAACGCTGTCTTTGGTGTCCATGGTGACACGGCCCATCAGGCCGCCGTCGATCGGGGAGAAAACGTCCAGATCGCCGTTTTCAAAATCAGCTGGATTGAGATCCAGGTCCTTCAGGATGTCAGCAACACGTGCCTGCATCGGTACTCTCCTTGGCGTTTAACTATTTATGTCTCGGTTATTTGTTTCTCAGGCCAGAAAGCGTGGCCGTGGGGCCGATGGCTTCCGGGTCTATGGTGATCTCGATCAACGCTGGCTTGCCCGCGTTGCGGGCCGCTTCCAGTGCAGGGGCGAAGGCGTCAGTGCTGTCCACACGAGACGCATGAAGGCCGAAGCTCTCGGCCATCGCCACAAAGTCCGGGTTCGTCAGCTCAGTGCCTGAGACCCGGTATGGATAGTCGCGTTCCTGGTGCATACGGATGGTGCCAAACATGCTGTTGTTGAACACGAGGAAGATAACGTTGGCGCCGTAGCGCGCAGCGGTCGCCAGCTCCATTGCGCTCATCATGAAGCAGCCGTCGCCCGCGCACGCGATAACGGTCTTTTCAGGATGCACGATCTTGGCGGCAATGGCAGCCGGGACGCCATAGCCCATGGCGCCGGACGTGGGCGCAAGCTGGGTTGGGAAGGCGCGGTAGCGGTAAAACCTGTGCAGCCAGGCAGCATAGTTGCCGGCACCGTTACAGAAGATGCTGTCTTCAGGCAGTACCTCGCGCATGTGCTCATACAGTTTCGCGACCTGCACCGCGCCGGGGTTCTCGTTCGGGGTGGTCCAGGCTTCAAAGTCTGCGCGGGCTTCCGCCGTGCGACCGGCCCACTTGCCGCTGCCCGAAAGCACCATGTCCTTCAGGAGCGGCACGATGGTCTGCGGTGTGGCGTTGATCGCCAGGTCCGGCTGGTAGACGCGCCCCAGTTCCTCGGCCCCCTGGTGCATGTGGATCAGGGTCTGGCTTGGGACGGGAACAGACAGGCGCTCATAGCCGCCAGTCGTCATCTCGCCCAGCCTTGGGCCAAGCACCAGGATTACATCAGCGTCCTGCATGCGTTTCACCAGCTTCGGGTTCGCGCCGATGCCCATGTCGCCGATATAGTTCGGATGGTTGTTATTAAACCGGTCCTGACAGCGGAAGGATACGCTGATGGGCAGCTTGTTGTTCTCAGCGAATGTCTGGATATCAGCCACGGACTGATCATCCCAGCCGCTGCCACCCAGCATCACGAACGGGCGCGCAGCCCCTTCCAGAAGGCGCTTCAGCTCCGCCATGTCGGCGGCACCGGGGTGCGCCAGTGCGGGCTTGTAGGGAATGCATTCCTGTACGTCACAAAGTTCACGCAGCATGTCTTCCGGTAGCGCCAGCGCAACGGGGCCTGGGCGACCGCTTGTTGCCACGCGGAAGGCACGGCCGACATATTCTGCCATGCGCGATGGGTCGTTGATCTCTGCCGTCCATTTGGTGACTTCAGAAAGGAAGCGGCGGTAGTCGATTTCCTGGAAGGCTTCGCGTTCTACCTGGTCGGCAGCTACCTGGCCGATGAACATGATCATCGGGGTGCTGTCCTGAAAGGCCGTATGCAGGCCAATGGTGGCGTGCGTTGCGCCTGGGCCGCGGGTGACGAAACAGATGCCCGGCTTGCCGGTCATCTTGCCGTAAGCTTCCGCCATGTTGGCGGCACCTGCTTCGTGGCGGCAGGTGATGAACTTCAGTTTTTCTTCGGCACCGTGGAAGGCGTCGAGGGCTGCAAGATAGCTTTCGCCCGGCACGCCAAAGGCGGTATCCGCCCCGTTTGCGATCAATGCGTCGATCAGCGCCTGGCCACCAGTGATCTGTTCTTTGGACATCATTGTCATCCTAGATCTCGATATTCTCTGCCCGCAGGGTCACGCCCTGTGCCCGAAGCCCGCGCAGCCACTGCCTGGCCTCGTCCGCGTCTGTCAGTGCCGCGTGCACGCCCGGCGTGAACGCACCGTTCAGCAGCGCCTTGACCGCTTGCGCGACCGTCAGCGACACGGTGCGTGCCATTGCGGTCTGCCAGCCACTGCCGACTTCGTCAAGGGCAAGCGACGCATGCCAGATGACATCACCGTTATCGCCCGAAGCCGTCAGCGCAACATACATGACAACCCGGTCTTCTTCGCCGTCCGCATAGCTGTGCTCGCGCAACAGCTCTTCCGACAGCGCCTTGAGGCCGTCTGCGTCCAGTGTTTCCACCTTGGTGAAGATGTCTTTCCAGGCTTCTTTCCAGCCGCCCTGGCGAAGCGTGCCGCGCACGAAGGTGTTCAGGTTTGTCTCGCCGTCAAGCTCATATTCCGCCACATACGGCAGGCTGTTCCGGTTGGGATATACCTCGAAAGTCTCACCGTGGATTTCAAGGTCCGACACATCGTGCCACACCTTTTCTACCAACTTTTCTGCGCCGCCATCAATGCAGCGCGCGGGGTTCGTCAGCGCTTTAAGAACACCAAAGGGTGTCCAGGAGAATTTGTAGGTGAAGTCGGTCTTGGCCGCGGGGATTCCGCCACAGTGGGACACGAAATCGATTTTATGGCCTTTGCCCAGAACACCAGCTTCACGTGCGGCATTCACCAGAATGTGCGCGAACAGATGGTCGATGCCCGGGTCGAGGCCAACTTCGTTCACAAACGACAGACCGTGTTCCTTCGCCGCCGCGTCAAGCGAGCGCATGGCTTCGTCCACATAGCTTGAGGTCACGATATGGGCGCCGCATTCAAGCGCGATATCCGCCATGGCGATATGCAGCGTAGCGGGCAGCATGGAGACGATCACGTCGCCTTTGTTCACATGGTTCTTGAAGTTTTCAACGGACCCGCGGTCGCCCAGATTAAGCGTGCTGAAGGCAAAGCTTTTTCCTGCGGGCATCTGGGCCTGCAGCATTTTCGCGCGCTCGTCCGACATGTCCCAAAGGGTGATGCCGTCTAGCTCGGATGCCAGAGCAACAAGGCCGGGGCCGGATGCGAGGCCTGCGCCGATCCAGTGAATGTGCTGTTGTGCTGTCACGTTATGAAGCTTTCTTCTTTACCATTGCGTCGCAGGCGCACTGGAAGGCCGCGTCGCAGTTGCGCCATACATCGTTATCATGCCGTTCGGGCAGCGCCTTCAGGTAAGGCAGCAGCAAGCCAGCAAACTCCATGCTGGCCTCTGTTGGTAACAGGGATGGCAGGTTATCGATCGCAATCAGGTCCACGCCGTCCACCTTGATGGCAGGCGTTGCCCAGCTTGTGGGCTCTGCATACAGCGGCAGCGGATTGAAGTCGCTGAACGGGTCGCACGACACGTCAGAAATAACGCTCAGGCGCTGTTTGCCGGTCAGGTGATCCTTGGTCAGGAACGGCGGGATCTGGTGGGCGACAAACGTGCAGTTGATCAGAATGTCATGACCCAGGATCGCCTCGCGGTCCAGGTTCGCAGTTTCCGCACGGCCCCATTTGGTGACCTTCACGCCGTGGCGTTCCAGAATTTCAGCAGCACCCTTGCCGCTGCGGCCCCCAGCACCAATCACAAGCGCGGTAGGCGTGGTGCCACCCGCCGCACTTTGGCGGATCAGGGTGTCGAGCGCGTCGGCGCTTTCAAACGGGGACAGGCCCTTGGCGATATAGGACGCACGGCCCGCCTGCTTGTCGTGCCACTCCAGAAGCGCGAGTGCCGCGCCCATGTAACCTGCCCAATAACCGAAGGCGACAACGCGCTTGCCGTCATTCTTGGTCATATATTCGATATCAAGAAGCGACCCATGGCCGTTCAGGAAGCGCGTCAGCAGCGCCTGCCAGCCAGATTGCTCCTTGTAGGCATGGGCAAAATAAATGTGCGCATGCTTGAGCACCTCAGGCGCTTTCGGCAGTTCCTTCAGGCCCAGGATCACGGCGTCTTTTGGTGCCTTCTCCCATGCACCGGGCTCCGCCATTGTGCAGCCAGCAGCCTCGTAGGCCGCGTTACTGATGATGCGTTTTTCGGATTTCTCAACGACAACCTCGAAGCCGGCGTCGATCAGTTCCTTTGCCCCCTCAGGCAATAGCGGCGTGCGCCGCTCAGTGGTGCGGGCCTCTTCGCGAAGCCACAAAATTTGTTTTCCCATTCCGCCACTCATTTACTGATTATGGTGTCCCTTTTGGCAAGTTTATGCGTGAAAGTGATGGCCCGAAATAGCGATATGGTATATACATTCCGTCAAATTAACGGATTTTTTCAATTTCTTCCGTTAAATTGCCGATTGCCCGGTGTGGGCCAGGGCAAGTGAAACCGGGCATGGGATCGTGCCCTTTGAAGGCCAGGAAAATGGACGCCACTGACGAGAAACTCCTGAAGCTTCTGACCGCCAACAGCCGCGAGGGGACCTCGTCTCTCGCGCGCAAGCTGGGGCTGTCGCGGTCAACGGTGCAGGACCGCATTAACAAGCTGATCGACCGCAAGATCATCGCCGGCTTTACGGTAAAGACGCACCCGGATTATGAAGGCAAGCTGATCTCTGCCCACGTGCTTCTGTCGATTGACCAGAAATACGCGCAGCAGGCCATCGGGCTGATGAAAACCCGACCGCAGATCAAGACGCTGTATGTGGTCTCCGGCGCCTATGACCTGATCGCGATCGTCAAGGCCCCCACGATGGAAGAGATCGACCAGACGCTTGATTTCATCCTGGCGATCAACGGCGTGAATAAGACCAACACATCGCTGGTGCTGTCGGCCAAGAAGGAAAGCTGACGCCGTCTACACAAGCCTTTCACTCAAGCGTGAAGACCAGTGAATGGCGACATGGCTTTGAGGGTGATAGGGAAAAGCTATAGACAAGAGATTCACGAACGGAATAGCTTCGACCCCATGACAGGCAACAGCAGCTTTATCCCGAGCCCGGCGGTGGCTCTCAAACTCAGGGAACAGGCCTCATACGGCACGCCCCATGTGGTGGCGCCGGGCGTGACTATGGTTCTGGCGGACAACCCAAAGGACTATACAGGGCCTGGGACCAACACCTATATCGTGGGAGATGACCGCGTCTGGATCATTGACCCGGGGCCGGATGACACAGACCATGTACGCGCGGTATTGCAGGCTGTGGGCAAGCGCCCGGTCGGCGGTATTTTTGTCACCCACACCCATCAGGACCACAGCCCGGCGGCGTACCATCTGGCACGCATCACCGGGGCCAGAACCTACGGCTTCGGGGCTTTATCGAAGGACATATTGGCCTTTACCGATGAAGCGGTGGACGCTGAGTTTATTCCCGATGTGTCGCTGGCCTGCGGTGGCGTCGTGGGCGACGATGACTGGCAGATCATGGCAATCCATACGCCAGGGCATTTCCCCAATCACCTGTGCTATGCGCTGCCACACAAGGGCATGCTGTTTTCGGGCGACCATGTAATGGGCTGGTCCACCACTGTTGTGGTGCCACCCCTTGGAAACCTGACCGAATATATGGACAGCCTGGATAAGCTGGAGGCCGGTGGCGCGCGGCTGATGCTGCCTAGCCATGGCCCAGTGGTTGAAGACGCGCCCGCTCGCATTCGTGAAATTCGTGATCACAGGATGGAACGCCACCAGCAGATCACCGCTTGCCTGAACCGGGGCATCCGGTCACCGTCCGCGATTGTGGACGAGATTTACGAAGGCCTGACCCCGCGGCTTCTGGAGGCTGCAGAGGGCTGCGTGCGCGCGCACCTTGAACTGATTGTACGCGACGGTGAAAAGCTGCTTTCCGAAGCGCGCAAGGGCGCTGCCTATCAGGCGGTTCATCCCGCCTGATCATCCTTTTCCTGAAAGCGCCTAGAACGTCAGTGTGAAGCGGGCGCCGCCGCCATCGCGTTCGTCCAGGCTTACAGAGCCGCCGTGGGCAATCATCACCTGCCGTGTCAGTGCAAGGCCCACACCGCTACCTTCCCGCTTGGTGGTGAAGAAAGGCACGAAGATCTTCTTGGCAATGTCCGCCGGTACGCCCGGGCCATTGTCAGCGAGTTCAATCACCACATGCCCGCGCCGGTTCAGCCGCGCTGCCATCCAGACCGTCGCATCCGGCTTGCCCGCCAGTGCCTGCTCGGCATTCTGCAGCATGTTGATGAGGATCTGCTCGATCATGTCGCGGTCGGCGGTGACGTCCAGCTGCGATGGTTCGACCGTGGTCTCAATCCTTATGCCCTTGTCCGCCCATAACTGGGTGGACAGGCTGCAGACATCCTTGAAAAGCGCATCGATGCGGACCAGCGTTTTCTCGGGCGGGGGCAGGCGCGTCAGCCGCCGGTAGGAGGAGACAAACTGCATTAGCGCGTCAGACCGGCGCGCCACCGTGTTGACCGCGTCGCGCACGTCACCGAGCTCGTCCACCACATCCGGATTGTTGGTTACCTTGCCGGCAGCGTCTTCCACCAGGTCGACGGCGGTTTTCGCCAGGCTCGCAACCGGGGTGATGGAATTCATGATCTCGTGTGTCAAAACCCTTACCAGGTCCTGCCAGGCCTGAAGCTGGGCCAGGTCAAGTTCGCTCTGGATGTCCTGCAGGCTGACAAGCTTTTCAGCCCGACCGCGGATGATGATCTGGGTGGCGGCCACCGCCAGCTTCTGTTCGGTCCCGTCCGCGCGGAAGGATGTCAGGCGCCGTTGGCCTGCGCCAAGCTCGCTGATTTCCTTCTCGAACTCGTCCCCGAATTGGCGAAGATCAGCGATTTTTGTCACATGGCTGCTGCCCAGAAGGCGCCTTGCCGCATTATTCCAGACTGTGACCACCCCGTCACCATGAAGCGACAAAAGCGGTACCGGTACATGCTCCACCAGCGCCTTCAGGTGCCTGAGTTCTTCTTCCTGGCCTGCGCGCACCGCCTGGAAGCGACCAAGGATATCGGTGAAGGTATCCCCCAGTTCGCCAAAGCCAGCCCCAAGCCCGTGCAGGTTGAAGCGCTGGCTGAAGTCCGCATAGCGTGCGGCCTCCAGAAAGCGGCTGACTTCTGCGTTTGTTTTTGAAACGAAACGAAATACTTCATAGGTCAGGAAGCCGATGATCAGCACCGTCAAAAGGGTGGCGGCGTGAAAACCAGGTGTGGTGATCAGGTAGGTGAGCAGGATCAGCATCAGCATGATCAGGATCAGGCGGCCCGCCAGCAGCAGGCTGAATTTCTTAAAGCCCATGCTTTTCCATCCTTCTGTAGAGCGCCGCCCGGGTCAGGCCCAGGTCCTTGGCTGCGTGGCTGATGTTGTAGCGGTGCTTCTTCAGCGCCTGCTCGATCGCGCTTCGCTCCAGTCGTTCGAGGTTCAGGTCGTCGCCGGTCAGCGTCACCTTTTCCTTCTTGGTCAGGCCGGACGTATCGGCATAGCCGGTGACTTGCCTGGTCAAGGCTCCGCGGAAACCGGCCAGATGGGTGCCGCCGTCGCGCTGCGGGATGTTGTTGGTGAAGACGAGCATGTTCTCGTGGTAGCTGTCGTTCCACCACAGCGCGACCTCCACCGTGATGCCGTCCTTTTCGCCGTAGATCGTCACCGGCGTGTCGATCAGCGGCTTCTTGGCGCGGTCGAGATAGCGCACGAAGGCCTCAAGCCCGCCTTCGTAGTGCAGCTCGACCTCCTTGACGTCGGCGTGGCGCTTGTCGGCGAGTAGGATGCGCACGCCGGAATTGAGGAAGGCGAGTTCGCGCAGCCGG
>JBNKYQ010000061.1:0-12951 GCA_050300975.1 Kordiimonas sp. | reverse complement strand
ACAGTATGAAGGCGTCTACCGCCGCTGCCTTGAATGGGCCAAAAGGGGTTGATCCGTGCGAATCTCTCTAAAGACATTGGCGCTTGGCGCCTTCATGGCATTCCCGGCGCAGGGAGACGAAGCCATCCATTATGACAAGGCGCGTTACCAGACGCCTGAGGACAAGGCACTGACTTTTGAAATGGCTGCGCGTGAGGCCGACTGGCGGAATGGTGCCGTCATCTACCAGGTGATCGTTGATCGGTTCGCGCCGTCAAGGAACCTTGATGCCAAGCTGGACCTTTATAAGGCGCCGCGCACCCTGCACACGTGGGATGAAGTGCCCACCGGCGGCCATCCCGTTGAAGGGTCGCCCAACTGGAGCCATGAGCTGGCCTTCTGGGGCGGTGACCTGGACAGCCTCACGGGCAAGCTGGATTATATCAGCGGCCTCGGTGTGGATGTTCTCTACCTCAACCCGATTCATCTGGCGGTGACCAACCATAAGTATGACGCGCTCGACTATAACCGCATCTCGCCCGAATATGGCACGCGCGACGACGTGAAGGCCCTGGCAAGCAGCCTGCATGGCCGCGGCATGAAGCTGGTGCTGGACGGCGTGTTCAACCACATGGGCAGCCGGGCGCCGATCTTCCGTGAGGCCCTCACGGACGCATCAAGCCCCTACCGGGACTGGTTCTTCATAGGCACTGCCTACAAGAACGGCTATCGCGGCTGGATCGACACACCGGCGCTGCCGGAGCTGAGGCTCGAGAACCCGGATGTGCAGGACTATATATATAGAAGCGAAAATTCGGTCGTACGATCCTACCTGAAGGACGGCATCGACGGCTGGCGCCTTGACGTGGCGTTCGACGTGGGGCCCGCAGCGCTCGCGGACCTTAGCGCCAGCGCCCACACGAAAAAACCCGGGTCGCTGGTGATCGGCGAAATCTGGAGCTACCCGGACGGCTGGACCCAGTCGCTGGACGGCATCATGAACTTCCCGGTCAGGCGGATCATAGAGAGCCTGGTGGACGGCAAGCTGGACGGCGCTACTGCCGGCCGCATGCTTGAGCGCATGGTCGCTGATACCGGCATGGACGGCATGCTCAAATCGTGGCTTCTGCTGGATAACCACGACACCAAGCGCCTGATGGAGATGATGCCACAGGAATGGCAGCGGGACATGGCGCAGGCGCTGCAGTTCACCCTGCCGGGGTCACCGAACCTCTACTATGGCACCGAACTTGGGATGCACGGCGGGGAAGACCCGGAAAACCGCGCGCCCATGCGCTGGGATCTGGCGACGGATGATAACGAAACTTTGAAGCGCACCCGGACGCTGGTTGGCCTCCACAAGAATGAGCGCGCGCTCAGAATCGGGAATTTCCGGCTGCTGGAAGGCGCGCAGCTGCTGGCGTTCGAGCGCTATACCGACCGCGCGCTGGAAACCGTGTTCGTCGTCGCGAACCCGGGCGACAAGCCGGTCAAGGAAACCCTGATGGTCAGAAACTGGAAAATGATGAACGGCACGCCGGTCGTGGATGCCTTCACAGGCGAGCGTGTCGCTGAAATCAGGTCCGGCCTGATGGACATCACGGTTGATGCCCATCGCACACTGGTGCTGAAGCCTTCTGATTTCGACAATGAATGGTCACCCTACGAGCGGGTGCAGTAGCGCGTAACCCAAGGGCTATCCTTGGGCGATATAGTCCTTGAGCGCTTCGTTTTCTGCCGCCGCCTGCTCCATACGGTGCTTGACTACGTCCCCGATGGACATCATGCCGATCAGCTTGCCGTCGTCCACCACGGGAACGTGGCGAATGCGCCGTTCGGTCATCATTTTCATCAGTTCATAGATGGTGTCGTCCTTGGTGCAGGTCACGACCGATTTGGTCATCAGCGTCGACACGTCGTCCGCCAGCACCCCGCCGCCGCGGATCGCGATACCGCGCACAACATCGCGCTCTGACATAATGCCGCAAATCTTTTCGCCGTCCGTTATCGGAATGGCCCCGATGCGCCGCTCTCCCAGAAGCTTGGCAACTTCCATTACGGTACAGCCGCGCTCCATCGCAATGATATCACTGCCTTTTTGGGAAAGAATCTGGCCAACATTCATATAGCGTCTCCCTCGTCATGGGCCCACCAGGGTGGTTCGGGCCGTGAAAAATCAAGTTACTCGGGTAAACAGGTCTTCATTATGCCTCTTTTATGGCTTTGAAGCAAAAGGGATTACTGCCGATCCGCATCGTTAAAAGTTGGCTCAAAAGTCAGGCTATCCTTTTCTGCACGCACCGGTTACGTTACAACTGTTTGGGGCTTATGAAATTGAGGGCAGCGGGGATGAACAGCGTTTGCGGCGGATGGCGCCGCAACGGGGGAGTGTGATGTCGCGCATCTTTTTCAAGAAGGAAGGACAGAAGCCGTCTGTCTTCGCAACACTGGGTCTGATCACAGCCTGCCTTGCGCTTCTGGCCCTGATTGCCGCCGGACCGCTTTACCGGGCGGGCCTCTATGGCGACCCTTCGGCTGATCCAAGCCTTTATGACCTCCAGTTCAAGATCATCACTGTCGCCTTCCGCCTGATGCTGGTTGCCGCCAGCTTCACCTTCGTTGGCCTGCTGCACGGACGTTTCGCCAGCCGGGCGCGGACAAGCTGGCGCGGCATAACGGCTGCCATACTGGTGGCAATCATCGCCTGGCCGCTCGGCCACCTGTTTTACAAGGCCGAGCGCGCGCCGGTCCTGCATGATATTTCCACCGCGCCCGAAGACCAACTGGCCTTCCGGACACTGCCAGGACGCACCTATGAGGTAACAAGCCCGGCGAACATCCTGGGCAGCCAGCTGGAGCCCGACTATCTGACAAAACTGCGCGCGGCCTACCCCGGCCTTGGCAGCACGCCGCTGGGCGGCAGCATCCCGGAAGCCACAAAGGTCGCGGCAGACACGGCAAAGAAGCTGGGCTGGCAAGTGGTCGCACAAGACGCGGAAATCGGCCATATTGAGGCCATCTACAGTAGCCCCTGGTTTGGCTTCAGAAGCTTCATCGTCATCAGCGTGCGCGAAAAAGACGCAGTGGCTTTTCTTGACATTCGCGCCGTTTCTGAGATGGGTCATACCGACTTTGGCATCAATGCAGACCTGATTGGTGCCTTTACTTCGGCACTGCGCACGCGGGTGGGATAACCCGCAGGGACACTGCGCGCTGCCCATTCGGGAAGCAGACCATATGAAGAAATTCCTGTTGATTTTAGGCTCGGTTGCCGTGCTTGGCGCGGTGGCTTACTGGGCGCTCTATGTCATGGGCCACATTGAAGGCGTACAACTTTCCGGCCACGGCGTTGCGGCCATGGTGGTTGGGCTTGTGTTCACGATCCTGATCGGATTCGGCCTGATGGCGCTTATTTTCTTTTCAAACAAGCACGGGCATGACGAAGCGGTCCATAACCTGTATATGTCTACCCAGTCGTCGAACGACGACGAGGAAAAGAAGTAAACAGGCAGGCAGGACATAGCGGTGACCGATAAGGATTTTGACGCAAGCTGGAGTGATTTCTGGGCCCTGGTGCAGGATGTCTGGACCAACGGGTTATACGGTATTGATGTGGGGCAGATCATTATCGCCACAGGCATCTTCGCGCTGTTCCTGGTGTTCCGTAATCTGTTCACCCGATTCGTCCTGAACCGGGTTTCCAAATGGGCCGCCAAAACCGAAAACACGCTGGATGACAGCGTCATTGAGGCCATCGAGGCCCCGATCCGTTTCGTGCCCGTGGTACTGGGCCTGTTTTTCGCCACCGCCTATCTGGAGCTGGACCCAGATTCGGCCACTGTTGCGTCAAACCTCAACAAATCGCTGATCGCCTTTGTGATCTTCTGGTCGCTCTACCGCGCGGCAGGCCCGGTGGGAGAGTTGCTGCAGCGCGCAGACAAATATCTGACCGTGTCGATGATCCAGTGGCTGGCAAAAGCCATCCGCGCGGCCTTCGCCATTATCGGCGCCGCCACGATCCTTGAAATCTGGGGCATCCAGGTTGGGCCGCTGATCGCGGGGCTTGGCCTTTTTGGTGTTGCCGTGGCCCTTGGCGCGCAGGACCTGTTCAAGAACCTGATCGCCGGGCTTTTCGTGATCGGCGAACGCCGCTTCCACCCCGGCGACTGGGTTCTGGTCAAAGGCATCGTTGAAGGCACGGTTGAGCATATCGGCTTCCGCACCACCACCATCCGGCGGTTCGACAAGGCGCCCGTCTATGTGCCTAACACCAAACTTTCCGACCATGCAGTGACCAACTTCTCGCGCATGACCTTCCGCCGAATCAAATGGGTGATCGGGCTGGAGTATGGCAGCACATCCACCCAGCTTAGCCAGGTGCGCGACGCGATTGAGCGATACATCCTTGAAAGCCCCGATTTCGTCCAGCCGGAAGAAACAGCCACCTTCGTGCGCATCGACCAGTTCTCAGGCAGCTCCATCGATATCCTTCTCTATGCCTTCACCCGCACCACCAACTGGCTTGAGTGGCTGGCGATCAAGGAAAAGCTGCTGCTGGAAATCAAGAAAATCGTCGAAGACGCAGGGACCGGCTTTGCATTCCCAAGTCAGTCCCTATATATCGAGGCGATGCCGGGCGAATTTGAAGCCGCGCCTACTGGTTCGCTGACGGCCGCAGCGCAAGGAACACAAGCATGACTGTAAAACCCCGTGACGAAGAACGCCGCCGCGCGGCCATCCGCACCATCCCACAGCCATCAGACCTGAATGTGAATGGCAACATTTTCGGTGGCTGGGTGCTTTGCCAAATGGATCTGGCGGGTGCGGACGCCGCCAGCCGCATCGCGGGCGGGCCCGTTGCCACCGTGGCGATTGAAGGCATGAAGTTCCACCGCCCCATTGAACTCGGCGACGTGATCAGCGTTTATGCCGATATTGAAAAAACCGGACGTACGTCCGTGACCGTGAAGCTGGACGTTTATGCCGAGCGCGGCGTTGAGCGCACGCTCCATCAGGTAACCGAAGGCCGCTATATCTTCGTCGCAATCG
Source organism: Kordiimonas sp. (assembly GCA_050300975.1). Classification (GTDB taxonomy): domain Bacteria; phylum Pseudomonadota; class Alphaproteobacteria; order Sphingomonadales; family Kordiimonadaceae; genus Kordiimonas. Next base: position 7,923 of record JBNKYQ010000061.1, on the reverse strand, counting down.
ATGGCGATGGCCGCCCTACCCCGCTCAGGAACGCCTGACGGGGACCCGCGCGGGGTTACTGCCCCGCGCTCTCTTCGCCAGAAGTATCTTTGCCAGTTCCCACCTGTACCCCAGATTTGTCCAGTTCCGCCGTGCAATATTGCGCCACCGTATCCAGGAAGGTGCGGTTCGCGGGCGAAAGCTCATTGCGTGAAAGCTGGGCCGACAGTTCCAGATAGCGGGAAAAATCCAGCCGCTTCTTGAACTCGGTTACCGTGCAGTCGCACAGCGGTGTGCAGGTTGCCTCGCCAAAGCCGGGAACACATTCCGACAGGCAGCGCTGACGATCCAGTTCCAGAAGCTCCTGCGGGATTTCCGTGGATTGCGCATGAACCGCGCCGCCCATGAAAAGCACCATGGCTGCTGACACCAGTCTGAGGTTGCGTTTCAAGATCGTCTCCTACACATTCTTTTTACCCGAAAGCCTCTCGACACGGCGGCCGGGCAATCACATATTGCGCTTGTAGCACTTTGCGCAAGCTCGTGCGTATTAGAACTGATTAAAAGAGACAAGAAAATGGCAAAAGCGACTTTTGGTGGTGGATGTTTCTGGGGCGTGGAAGAAATCTTCCGCACGATGGACGGTGTTGAAGCGACGCGCGTGGGCTATATGGGCGGCGCCAAGGACAATCCTTCTTATGAAGATGTCTGCACCGACAAAACAGGCCACGCAGAAGTGGTCCAGATCGAGTTCGACCCCGCGAAAGTAGACTTTGGCGCGCTCGTGGATGTGTTTTTCGACAACCACAACCCGACAGAGCTGAACCGTCAGGGCCCGGACGTGGGCACCCAGTACCGGTCAGCCATCTTCTATCATGACGATGAGCAGAAGCAGATTGGCGAAGAAAAGAAAGCGGCGCTGATCGCGTCAGGCCGATTCAAACGCCCTGTGGTAACCACGCTCGAACCCGCAGACACCTTCTGGGAAGCGGAAGAATATCACCAGCAGTATCTGGCCAAACGCGGCCTCTCCAGCTGCCACATCTAGGCACCTTCAAATAATGGCGACTGCCGGGGCCCCGGTGGTCGCGCCGCCTGTTTTGAGTATCGCTCATGGAAGCCTTCCTGATTTCGACCCTGTCTGTCGCCATTGCCGAAATCGGCGATAAAACCCAGCTCCTGTCGCTGGTGCTGGCGGCACGCTACAGGAAAGCCACCCCCATCATCCTGGGCATCCTGATTGCCACGCTAATCAACCATGGCCTTTCCGTGCTCCTTGGCGCATGGCTCGCGACCCTTCTGCCGCCAACCACACTCAGCTGGGTGATCGGTCTGTCTTTCATCGCCCTGGGACTTTGGCTTCTGGTGCCGGACAAGGAAGATGACGAAGGCTCCCGCTTCAAGGGGATGGGCGCTTTCACGGCCACCCTTGTTCTGTTTTTCCTGGCGGAAATCGGCGACAAGACGCAAGTGGCCACAGTGGTTCTGGCGGGGAAATACAGCGCCGGCCTTCTGGTCACCGCCGGCACGACGGTGGGCATGCTGGCGGCCAACGTGCCTGTGGTGCTGATTGGCAAAAAGGCGATGACGGCCCTGCCCTTGAGGGCCATTCACCTCGGGGCCTGTGGCCTCTTTATCCTGATCGGGATCGGGACGATTGTACTAAAAGGCTGACGCCTAACGCCCCAGCACTTTTGGCTCTAGGAAACGCGTGGCCCACTCGGCCACATCAAGGGTCTCGGGTGCCAGCTCCTTCGCCTTCTGGTAGGCGGATTCTGCTTCGTCCGCGCGGTCGCCTTGGCGGTCCAGGAACTCAGCCATCATCGCCCACGGCTCGAAATTGCCGGGCTCCAGCTCAATCGCGCGGTCGAACGCTTCTTCGGCAAGCGCCACATCACCCGCGCTATAGAAGAGGAAGCAGCCATAGGCGCGCCAGGCGTGGCTGTCTTCGCTGTCCATCTCAAGCGCGCGCTCGTAATGCTCAATCGCGGCCTCTTCCCGCCCGATGGCGTAGCGCACCAGGCCAATGTCACAGTCGGTGGTCGTGCATTCGCTCTCTTTGGTCGCGGCCTGGAGAAGCGCTTCTTCCGCGGCCTCGAGGTCACCCAGGTCATAAAGCAGCACTTCACCCAGCGTGTGCCAGGCATAGTGATCGTCCGGCGCCAGCGCGACAGCCTGCCGGAGCTCAGCCAGTGCTGCGGATGGGTCGTCGGACGTGTAGCGGAGCACATGGCCATAGAGCACCCGGCAATAGGGACTGTCTGGGTCGCGCTCCACAAGGCGCTTGGCGTGGGCAACCACAAGATCAGGCCGATAAAGCCGGTAAACGCCCATCCAGACAATATCCGTCAGCACATCGACGCTGCCGGGTGAAAGCTCAAGCGCGCGCGTCAAAACGCGCCAGGTCTCGCCCGCGTCAGCTTCGCTCATCAGCAGCAGGCGGCCAAGGCGTGCCCACGCAAAACCGTAATCGGGGCTGACCCGAATAGCCTCGCGGAAATGAAATTCCGCGGTCTCGACATCTTCCTTATGTTCGAAATTCAGCGCGCCAAGCATGGCGTGCGCCCAGTCATAATCCGGGTCCAGCTCCACAGCCTTTTTGAACCAGGCTTCCGCCTCATCCATCTGGCCCGCCCCGTGATAAAGCGCCTGCCCCATATGAGTTGCAACCCAGGGGCTGTCGTGCGCGATCTCTGCAGCTTTCGACAGATAGGCGATGCCTTCCTCCACCTGGCCCAGCACTTCCCAGTGCAGCCAGCCCAGGCGCGCCAGCACGTCAAAATCGCGCGCGTCTATTTCAAGCGCCCGCTCATAGGCCGCCACGGCGCGCTTCGGGTCACCGAGCGCTGCCTGATAGAGCATACCGAGCTGGCGGTAGACGACTGGGTCATCAGGCACCAGATCCACCAGCTTCTGGTAAGCGCGCAGCGCTTTCCGGGGCCGGTTCATATGTTCTTCATAGAGGGTCGCCAGCGCATACAGCGTGGGCACGTCCTGCGGCTCCAGCGCCTCCGCGCGCAGTAGCGCCTCTTCGGCTTTCTTCGGACGGTCACCCATTTCCATGCGCACGAAGCCAAGGTGGAAGTGGGCCCACTGGTAATCTGGCCACAGCTTCACAGCAGCCGCCAGTTCCACCTCTGCACCTGCCAGGTCTTCGCTCTGGCGGTAAAGGGACCAGCCAAGCCAGCCGCGGTAATAGCATTCACCCGGGTCAAGCGCGATCGCACGCCTGAGCATGCTTTGGCCTTCCTTCACGCGGCCCATGAAATCCGCCAGCATGATTCCCAGCTTGCCCCAGGCCCAGTCGTCTGTGGGGTCTTCTTCAATGGCGCGGCGGAAGGCGGTCTCGGCCTCTGCATACTGATGCAGGTTGACGCTCAGGAGGTGCCCGTACTGTGACCACGCCCAAGTATCAGACGGGTCGATCTGCAGCATGGTTTCCCACGCCTTTTTGGCTGTAGGCCAATCTTCCCTGGCTTCCGCTGCCCGCGCTTCGCTGATCAGGCGCTCCTTGCCATCCGCCGGCGCCATGTGCGGCAGTGACAGGTTGCGTTCGCGCCGGGTCTTGTTGGGCGCCACTGTCGCACGCTCTCCCAGGCTTGTCTGGGCATCTGCCGCGTCCGTATCCTGTGGGTCCAAGGTCTGGGCCTTGTCATAGGCGTCAGAGGCTTCGCCCCGGCGCCCGGGCACAACCGACAACACATCCCCCAGCATATGCCAGCCAGCAGCAGATTTCGGCGTGATCTTGAGGACCGCGCGCGCCGTGGTTTCCGCCTGTGCGAAATCGCCTGTCGCCAGCTGGTGCGCCGCGAGCGCCAGAAACTCTTTCGCGGTGGTGTTGATGTCGAGAAGTTCTGCCATAAGACAAAGGGCTTTAGCGGCAGACCGCTAAAAACTCTAGCGAAATCTGCCCCGAAGCCAGATTGGAAATCCTGATAAGGGCTTAGGCCGCGCGCGCGTCCTTCTGGCAATCCGCACACACACCGTGCAGCTCCAGCGTTTGCCTGCGAATCTTGAAGCCCGCGTCCTTCGCGGCACCCACCACAGCTTCGCCAAGTTCGTGGGATGTCACTTCGCGGACATTCTCGCACTTGTCGCAAATCAGGAACTGGCTGATATGGTCGTCGCCCGGGTGCGGGCAGCCGATATAGGCATTGAGCGATTCGATCTTGTGCACCAGGCCTTCTTCCATCAGGAAGTCGAGTGCCCGGTATACGGTTGGCGGCTTGGCTGAGCCCCCTTCGGTGGCCAGCTGATCAAGCAGATCATAGGCTTTCACTGCCTTGTGGCCCTGCCAGATCATTTTCAAAATGCGTCGACGCAGGTCCGTGAAACGCGAGCCATGCTCAGCGCAGACGCGCTCGGCTTCCGCGAGGGCATCGTCGATACAGGCGCTGTGATCGTGGTGTGTATGGGCCACTGTATTCCCCTGAAAATTCTATCTTGTTGCTATCTTAGCCATATCCGGGCCGGGTTTCCAGCCCGGACATGACCTAATCGTTTCACAAGCCTGTGCTATTTCTTGCCCAGAAGCGACAAGGCCGCTGTTGCCATGGCCTCGACACCGCCCTTGATGGTGGGCTCTGGATCAGGCGCGAAGAAGGCGGAATGCAGGCTCGGCAGCTTCTTTTCGCCCCGTTGGGACGCTTCATAGTCCGCTTCCGGCACGCCGCCCAGCCAGAAAATCAGGCTTGGGATTTTCTCATCCGTGCGGCCATACAGCGCGAAATCTTCTGCCCCCATCACCGGCGTCAGCACATGCACCCGGTCTTTCCCCATCGCGGTCGTGAGGGTTTCGAAAACCTCACCAGTCATGTCCGGGTCATTATAGGTGGCGGGCGTGCTTTCGCTCACTGTCATGGTGGGCCACATATCTTCCGGCAGCCCGATGGACATGGCCTGGGCGTTGGCAATGCGCTGGATACCATCCAACAGCCGCTTCCTCACATCATCCTTGTAGGACCGCACGGTCAGCTGCAGATGCGCGCCGTTGGAGATGATATTATGCTTGGTGCCGGCGTGGATCGAACCCACGGTCACCACGGCGGCATCAAGCGGCGAGGTTTCGCGCGATACCAGCGTCTGCAGCGCCACCACAATCTGCGCGGCCAGGACGACCGGGTCTTTCGTAGTGTGCGGGTATGCGCCGTGCCCGCCAATGCCCTTGATCGCCACATCCACCGTGTCCACGTTCGCAAGCGCGTAGCCCTTGGCCATGCCCACGTCGCCCGCCTTCATGCTGGCGCTGACATGAAGCGCGATATTATGGTCCGGCTTCGGGAACTTGGTGAAGAGGCCCTGATCGATCATGGCCTCGGCACCCAGCACGCGCTCTTCCGCGGGCTGGCCGATCATCACAAGCGTGCCTGCCCACTGGTCTTTCATGGCCGCCAGCCGCCGCGCTGTGCCTATAAAGCTGGTCATGTGGATATCATGGCCGCAGGCGTGCATCACGGGCACCGTCTTGCCCTTGTCATCCACTGTCGTCACCGTGCTGGCGTAAGGCACGCCCGTCTGCTCCTGAACCGGCAGCGCGTCCAGGTCGGTCCGGATCAGAAGCGTAGGGCCGTCGCCGTTCTTCAGCACGCCTACAAGGCCGTGGCCACCGAAGTTCTCGGTCACGTCAAAACCAACGGCCTTGAGTTCCTCAGCAATACGCGCTGCGGTCTTTTCTTCCTGCAGCGAAATTTCGGGGTTCAGGTGAAGGTGGGTATAAAGCGCCTTCAGGTAATCATAATCGCCGCCGATGGCATCGGTCAGGTCGGTTGCGAAAACAGGGGCATTCAGGCAGGCCGCAAGCGCGGTACCCATGATCAGTTTTTTCATTATGTATCCTCCCAGATGGCTAGGAAGATACTATGATTTCAGGGTCAGGCAAGACTGGAATTCGTTCAGGCGAGACCACTGCCCTTTGGCGCCAGGGTCACGTGCCGGTGGATGGCGACAGACAGGATAAGGCCGTAGGCGATCATCCAGGTCAGCATGGCTGATCCGCCATAGGAAATCATCGGCAGCGGCACGCCCACAACGGGCATCAGGCCCATTACCATGGCCACATTGATCATCACATAAAGGAACAGCGTTATCGACAGCCCACCCGCCATCAGGCGACCGAACTGGCTGCGGCACCCTAGCCCCATCAAAAGCCCGTATCCCAGAACAATGCCATAAAGCACCAGCGTGATGGATGCGCCGATCAGGCCGAACTCTTCCGCCAGTACGGTGAAGATGAAATCCGTCTTCATTTCTGGCAGGAAGTTGAGCTGGCTTTGGGTGCCTTCAAGGAAGCCCTTGCCGGTCATGCCGCCTGACCCAAGCGCGATCTTCGACTGTGTAATCTGGTAACCTGCGCCAAGGGGGTCTGCCTCAGGGTTCAGGAAAGTCAGAACGCGGTCCTTTTGGTAGTCGCGCATGAACTGCCACACAATCGGCACAGCGGCAGAAACCGCCACGCCTGCCGCAATAAAGAGCCACGCAGGAAGGCCCGCGAGGAACAGGATGGCCATGCCGCCCATCACGATCATCAGCGCGGTACCAAGGTCCGGCTGGCGGTACACCAGCGCCACAGGGATCAGCATCAGCATCGCCGGTACAAACAGGGATCGGAGGCTGCGGCTTTGGTCATAGTTGCGGCCATGGAAATAACGCGCCAGCGCCATCACCACCGCGATTTTCATCAGCTCTGACGGCTGCAGGCGCATAAAGCCTAAGTCCAGCCAGCGCTGGCCGCCCATGCCGGTCGCGCCTATCACCTCCACCGCCAGAAGAAGCCCGATCCCGATGGCCCAGGCCGGATAGGCAAAGGCCATCCAGTAGCGAATATCAATCACCGCGATCACAAGCATCAAGACAAGGGCACCCGCGAAACGCATGGCCTGCCTGGACGCCCATGGGTCCCAGTCACCGCCCGCCACGGAATAGAGCATGGCGAAGCCAATACAGGCGATCATGCAGTTGATCAGAACCATGCCCCAGTTGAGGCTGAGTAGCCGCTGGACCGGGTTCTTGTCCACCCGCCGCGGGCCGAACATGCGTGCGGTAGCCATCAGGCCTCTCCCTCTTTCGGCAGTTCTGGTCCTTCCGCCGGTTTCGCCTTCATCAGCTCAAGCGTCTTGTCCATGATGGCGCGGGCCAGCGGTGCCGCGACAGACGAGCCACCGCCACCGTGCTGCACCAGCATACCAATGGCAACTTGCGGGTCATCCACCGGCGAATAGCCGATGAACAGCGCGTGGTCGCGCATGGCCCACGGCAGCTCATCATTATCGCGCACGCCTTCCTGGTGCTCGCTTTCTGAAATCCGCCGCACCTGGGCTGTGCCGGTCTTGCCCGCTTGTTTGGGGGCGGACTTTGGCCGCCGGTAGTCGTGGGCCGTGCCGCCCACTTCCATCACCATTTCCATGCCGCGCCGCGCGATCCGCATATGAAGCGGGTTAGCGTCCATGGCCGCGAAGGATGTATCGGGTGCGTCGGTCTCGAGGTCCTTGCTCACGAGCGATGGCTCAAGCTTGTAGCCGGAAGCAAGCCGTGCGGTCATCACCGCAAGCTGCAGCGGCGTGGCCAGAAGGGCGCCCTGCCCGATCGCCACATTGAGCGTCTCGCCGCCATGCCAAGGTTCGTTCCGCACAGCGCGCTTCCAGGACGGGTCTGGCACAAGGCCTTCCTTTTCGCCGTCAATCCCCAGATCAAACCGCTGCCCAAGCCCGAAGCGGCGCAGCATGTCTGCGATGGCTTCGATTTTCAGGTCTTCCGCGATCTTGTAGAAATAGACGTCACAGCTGTTTGAGATAGCGCCTTTGAGGTCCAGCTTGCCCAAGGAGCCGCGCCATGCGGGGACCTCTTGCGGAGAGCTGGTGCTATCTTTCGGGTCATGTCCGGCGATGACTTCCATCAGCAGCGCGGCGTCTTCGGTGGTGCGGGCCAGAATACCGGCTTGGTCGAGGC
>JBNKYQ010000060.1:0-12971 GCA_050300975.1 Kordiimonas sp. | reverse complement strand
CCCCCACATATAACCTGTTCAAAAAGAACCAGGCCTTCGCCAAATCGTGCCTTTGGGTGCGCTATGAGGAATTCGTCGCGAATCCAGTTCCGTCTATGGATAGAATTCGCGCCTTCACAGGGCTGAAGCTGGAAGAGTTCGACCCGGAAAACCCTTACCGCCGCGTCCATCCACACAAGCGGGAGGTTGATAGCAGTAGTAGTCGTGTAATGAATTGGGTAACCAAACATCACAATCAGGCAATCAATAAAGACAATACACAGAACTTCATGAGCAAACTGTCCGCAGAGCAGATTGCTGAAATCGAAAAGGGGTGCGGCAATCTGATTACCGCTTTTAAATATCAGTTGGTTAGCAAATAAAGTTAACCAAAAGAGAAGCTATTTTTCATTTCTCCTGATTTCATGTTCCCTATAATAGGGACACCCACACAGCAATAGCCCCACGCTATCGCGTGAGGAGTGACCGCAAATATCGGGAGACGGAAATGAAGAGGGTTCTTGGCCTGCACGGTGGAGCTGGCGGTTTTGGTAGTGAGGTCTTGAAATGGGCCCTTGAGACATACACAAACGCCTTCGATGAGATCGTCATTGTCAATGATTTTGCCAATACTCAAGAACAAAGAACAGTCTTCGGCCTTCGAGAAATATCCCGCAGCCAATTTTTGAACATAGACTACGCTAAGCTATATTTTTCGATTCTGATCGGGGACTCTGCCATCCGTCGCGAAATATGGGCAGCTTATGAAGCCAACAATGTTCGTCCGGTATCGTTGACCGCGCCAAGTGCAGAGGTAAATACAAAAATTACTGACTCGATGGGTGCCGTCGTCTGTCAAAAGGCTATTGTGACCACCGACATAACAATCGGTCGGGGTTTCCAAAGTAACATATATTCATATGTGGCACACGATTGCCAGATCGGCGATTTTGTCACTTTTGCCCCACGTGTCAGTTGCAACGGCAACGTTTTTATCGGAGACGGGGCCTACATTGGTACCGGTGCGATATTGCGCCAAGGTACCCACGACAAGCCCCTAATAATTGGTGCCGGAGCGGTCGTTGGAATGGGAGCTGTCGTAACCAAAGACGTTCCGGCGGGCTCGGTTGTCGTTGGAAATCCGGCACGCCCCATCAACAAGTAGCCAAATTATTTCATCGCCATAAGTGACCGATAGGTCAGTACCTGGTCCTTACCCTCTTGCAGGGCCTCGTGGTGCTTGTATACCTGCTCGAAAATGTCGGCAAAATCTTTCATTTCACCTTCGTCGATCGACATGAACTTATCGAGAGGCTTCGAAGACAGAATCGCTTGTGATATAGCTCTCCTTTCCTCATCATTCTCGATAAGACGCAGCGTGGCTGCGATATATTCTTTTTCTGTCTCCGCGTTCAACCAATCCGGCTGATCTATCAGTTTCAACATATCAGAATCGTTCATCGTGTGAACTTCAGGTCCCTTCATATTCACGATAGGCAAGCCACAGCCCGCGCCGTCCACGATGCCATTCGTGGAACCGAATGGGAAGGTACTGAGATAAATATCACATCTATTTAGGTTGCTAATATAGTCATTGTAATTTGTACGCGGCAAGACCTTGGCGTTCAGCTGCGACATGATCCGCCGCCGTGCAGCTTGATGCAATGCTCCGGTACCATTTGGGAAAAACCAGAATTCCACAGGGCGCTTGGCCTTTTTCGCAATCTCTTGGCAGGTCTTGATGAAGCGCGGTGTCACCTTGCGGGACCACGCAGGAACCGCCAGCCTGACCGGCTGCGGTCGGGATGCGATTTTCGGTTCTATATCCACAGCATCCTGTCGCATCATGAAATACGGTTTTGATTCACGCAGCAATATCTTTTCCGAAAAACACGCCGGATCTCCCATCGTTCCATCCATCAAAACAACATAGTCCATGAAGGGGGACCGGCTTGTTGCGGGGTGTCCTGGTGTAAATATCTGAATCGGTGCAATACGCACATTGGATGTCATGATGGAGACAAGGCGCATACCGATGCTAGGTAGATACAGAATATCCGGCCGGTAAGATTTGCACTTGTTCAGGAAGACCTCCGGTTTGGTCGCGTCAAACTTGGTGTTGTCCACCTTGTCGAACATCTTTGCAACTTCCTCGTCGCATTTTCCTTCCGGCGACATATAGACGGTTTTGAAGCGATCCTTCAGGGCGGCAATGGACGGCCCATAGCAGCGATGCATCGCATGCTTGGAGTGATAGAGCTCTGCCATAACCAGCACGGTGGGGCGGCGTCTCACTGGCCGGCGCGGCGTCTTCAGGTCGCTATCGGTCACCCCACGCTTTTCAAGCGCATGGCGTACCAGGTGGTTCATCCAATGTTTGATATCGTGCTTGTGGGGGGCGTCGGCATAGCTGCAGCCCATGAAAGCCGGGCCAATATTCCGTATGGTGCCAATATTGGCATCCATATCTTTCCAAAGCTCGCCCCATGTAAGCATCTCTGAACGGGCCTCTTCAGCCTGCGGGTTCCACAGCAATTGCTCTGAAAGAAAGCCGATTGTCAGGGGCCAGGTCATGGTCGGCTTCTGACGCTTCAACAACTCGCAGAGCGCAGGCGTCAGGGCATTGATCGACAGGCCGGAAAAAAGCTTGGGCAACTCGAAGCCCTGGAAGCTCGTTGTGCCATTGGCATTCCGGGTTCCTATGGCTTCGGCCAGATGGCTGGTTCCACGATACCCGCTGACCTCAAATATCTGCATGACGGCGCGCTTGAAGCCCGTGAACACCCGGAAGCTCCGGTCGGTCATCTTGAAGTCTTTGTCGGCAAGCAAGGACGTGATCGCGGCGGCCAGAATGGTGGCCTCGGCTTCGGCCGATGGATTTGTCGCAACAAGACTGCCGCCAAACCCTTCCTTACCCCCTTCGAGAATAGGAAGAATGGCGGCAAAAGTTGTGATCGCTGCCTCAAAATCTTTTTCGCGAACCTGACGATCGAACTCCCGTATGCGGTCCACCAATTTGACTTTTGGCTGCTCACTCATAACGTCTCCTCCGCAACAATATTGCATATCTTACTGATATCGGCCTCCGACAGGAACCCGTGGAACGGAAGCCCCACCAACTTGCTCTTGAGGTCCTCGCATACAGGCAACACCCCGTCGCCCTGGGCAGACACCTTTTCAAGGTGTGCGAGCGCGGGATGTTCGTAAAGGGGTGGCAAATACCAGCGCCTTGTTTGGATACCTTCGTCTTCCAGCCGATCGATAACCTTCTGGGCACCCGCCTGAATATAGACAGGGAACACAGCCGGAACCAATTCTTCAAAGCCCTTCTGATATTTGATCGCGTTCTTCAGCCCCTGCAGGCCTTCAAAATAATGGTGTGCGACGTCTTTCCTTCGCCCCAGAACCTCTGTCCAGCGGTCAATCTGCGCCAAGCCGACGGCGGCATAATATTCACCCATCTTGGCGTTGGTGCCTGCTTGGCGCACCACGCCTCCAGCACCAAGGAACCCAAAGTTCGACAGCGACTTGGTCTGGGCCACGAAAACCTCATCAGGGGCCACAAGAAGCCCGCCTTCACCAACGCCAAAAGGCTTGGTGGCGTGCATCGAGAAAACGTGAACCAGTTTGGGGCTTATCTCTTGCTGGCCAAGGGCCGCAGCCGCGTCCAGGATCACCGGAATACCGGTGTCATCCTGAAACTTTTCCCACTGACGAATATCGATGGGAGAGCCAAAGGCCGCAACTGGCATAACAGCAGCCAACGGCGTCTTCCCGTGAATCTGACGGGCGACCTCTGCCGAAAGCATCCAGTCACAGTCATTCACATCAGCCAAAATCGGCGTCAGCCCAACGTTTATAGCCGCCAGGGCGGTTGCCGGAAAGGTCAGTGCCGGCACCAGAACCTTCCCGCCCTGAGGCAGGTTCAGCGCCCGCAGGGCAATTTCAAGCGCAGTAGTTGCAGACGAAAAAGTCTGCACGAACATGGGAGACGCCAGGTCATCCAGCTTCAGAAATGTTGCCATCGCCTCCTCGAACCGGCCAACTACCGGCCCAAAGTTCGAATACCAGCGATTGGTATGCATTTCCTCGAGGTACGGCAGCACAGTTTGAGGCGCCGGAAGATCGGGAACAAGGCAGTGAATTTTATAGTTCTGAATCAAAATAATATGCCTAACCGATGTAAGACCTGAACCTGCTTCGTTTAGCACCTGCTCAGGCCATAATCCAACCTCTTTTCAAGCTATTGCTTTGCCTCAAGGCTTGCCCCAACCGCATCTACAAGCCCTGTGACCGGGTAAATTTTGTCGGCAGGGACGCCCATCGCCTTGAGTCGGTCGCCATCCGCCTGGCATTCCACCAGCAGGACGTTCTCGGCATGTTCAAAGGCCAGCAATTTGATATTTTGCAGCTCGGCGTCTTTTGGGGCCACGACGGCCAACTTTGCGTGCTTGCCTTTGGCTGGGCCCGCGGCCTCAAGAAAGACTGAGCCGCCCAGAACAAATATATAGTCCACGGACCGCGCAATGGTCACGATCTGGTTGATTTGCCAGGGCTCGAACACCATCTGCAGTGATGACCCAAGATAGGCGTGTCGTGCCGGCAGCTCTTTCACATAAATCGGAACGATGTCGGTCAATTCCTGCATCCACGCGGGCTCTTGCCACGCTGCCTGACCATCATGCGCCACAAGGACTGTGATCTCGACTTCCAAGCCGCGCAGATAGCTTACGATATCCTCAATCAAATCACGATGTCCGGCCTCTGCCATATCGTGTTGTGCAAAGGCAAGGATGGCCCGCGATGAACCGTGGCCCACAGGGAACGGCACTGTTCCTTCAAACCCGCAGATGGGATTTATCAGCTGGTCACGCACGGTATTGCATAGAGGGCCCGAATAGCTGCGGGTCATATGCCCGATCAGGGGCTGTGGCTCGGGAAGGCGTTCAATCAGCTTGCAGATGTCCTTGTCTGAGGGCCCGGCTTTTTTCAAGCCCGCGGGGACATCGTTGAGCGAGAACGCAACAGACACAACGGGAGCCTGCGGCACGCCTTTGGCTTTTTCCCCTCTGTTCACCATCAACTGGCGAAAACCCCGTGCCCCCATAACCCGAAAGCCACTGTTTTTTTGGTCTGCATCGCACCAAGGGGTTATCCGGCAATCAGCGAAGGATCCTTCGGATATCTGAACGAAGGCGCCGGACTGGCTGTGAAGACGCGCGGTCCACACAAGCCATCGACTATATTGTCCCATGGCCTTGATACCCTGCCACTGGGCCCCCTTGAGAAACAGGAAACATTCGGGAAAGAAGATTTCCCTGTCCGCCCGCAACCACACCAAACACATGGTGCCGAACTCCTGCAGCGTCAGTTCCCGGCCGTCCGCCTGCGTGTCACTGGTCAGGATAACCTTGTCTTCATCAACCAGCACGATGGCAAAGCTGGGAGCCTCTTGATGCTCAAGCTGTCGGATCGCCTTGATATTAAACAGGCTTTCGTGCGTTTGCCGCATCTTGAAAATGAGGTCATTTTCCAGCCGGCGCGTCCCAGCCAGCATGCTTTCAGGGCGGCGGCGATAGTTAAAGCCTGCATCCTGCACACGGGCGCCAACATAGCCTGCCTCCAGCGCCGACAACCAGAAATCCCAGTCTTCAAGGCCATAGCGCATGTCCTCGTCATAGAAGACACCGTTGCGAAACACATCGGCGCGCACGAGCGAGCCCGCCTCACAGATGTTGCCCATCAAATGGCGCAGCTTGCTGTAGACTGGCGCTGTTTCCCGAATATCATGCCCTTCCATCGCCCATGTCAGGCCGAAGAACGTGATGTCTGGATAGGCCCACCCGGTCGCTGGGTCATCGCCCAGTGCCTGTCTGTAGGCCGCCAGCGCGTGGCTATCCAGATAGTTGTCAGCGTCCAGAAAGAAGATGCTGTCCAGGTCCGGCAGCATATTCAGAAGGAAACGTACACCCGTGTTACGGGCGCCAGGAAGGCCGGTATTGGCCTGGCGCAGGGCAAATAGCTTTCCGCCATGCGCCTGCAGTAGGTTGACAGTCGCCTGTTCCGACGACGGAAAGCGGCACCCGTCGTTTACAACCACGACATAGACATCTCTGTCTATCTCCTGCCTGCAGGCGCTTTCAATCGCCTCGCTAAGAAATTGTGGATGGCCGTAACAGGGAATGACAACTCCGATCGGCTTTTTCCGTATGTTCGTAGCCTCTAGCACTGGGTTCACACTACCGTGCGGAGCTCTGGCGGGCACACCATAAAGAATTTCATGGAATACCAGCGGCACCAGGCGTAATTCATATCATCGGAAAGCGATCGAGCTGCAAATGCAAGCCCTACTGTTTCCGCCACGGGGCTCTCAAGCTGCATTGTTATCCGGCCGCTGCCATCCCCTTTGGTAACAGCGGCGGACCACTGGACCGCACCGCCATCGGTCTGGCCTGCCATACCGCCAAGGTTGGTTGGCGATGCTCCAGCTAGAATTTCGGCAAAGGCTTCTACCGCTTTCTTATCGTTCTTGTGCACGACAGCCGCAACAAACAGACATTCGGGCATCTCCCTGTGCCCACCACCGAAATCCAGATCAATGGCCATGGTTCCTGAAGGCACGCAGTTGGGGAAATATGCGGCAGCCATGCCGTCCCGCACAGGGTGGGTCTGCAATGCAGCCATATCCTCAGTAATCATGAGGGGTGGGAAGCCATAGCGGTCTTGCATGGCGGCCAGTAATCCTGGTTCTCCCAGTGCTTCAAGCCTGTTTGAGAGCTCAGGAAACCTTCGTTCACTGCCCATCCATGCTTTGGCAGGCAATTGATCGGACCGCTCAAGGCTCGCAACAAGGATGCCCATTCGGAAATCGGACCAACGGCACCAGCCATAGGCTGAACTGTCGCTCAGGGGCACAGAAAACACCGCCACGTCCATGTCGGTTTCAAAGGGCGCTTCGGCATGGAGGCCCAAGTCCTGCGCCGCGCCCCCCAGCAGGTTCGCCGCCGCCCAATGATAGCCGTCCTTGTGCTGGCCAGTCATAGCCACTTCGCCCTTGCGTATACTCGTCGCAAGCGCCATCAGAGCGCTGGCTGCCGGTCGGCGGCCCGGCCGCGCGGCAACCATGACAAACAGGCTGTGCGGGCCACTATGGTGATGATTCTCTACATGCACATGGATGCTGTTGCCGCCCTTAGGCAGGAAACCCGTCATCCAGATGCCGGACGGCTCTTCGGCAACAAGATGCGTCTGCAGCCAGCCCTCATCCAGGTTCCAGCTAATCGGGCTTTCGCCCAGCGTCTTTGAAAGGCGGATCTCGGCATCTGGCCCACTGATGAAGCTTGCCACGTCATGCCCTTTTGCCAGCGACAGCGGCTTACGCCAAGCCTCGGCGAGGATATCTCCGCCAAATACGTCGTCCAGTTCCGCGTCACCTTCGTGCACAAAACCTTTGAAGATGCGCATCGCAAGTGCCCGGCCATCCGGGCTTGGGCTGTCGAACTGATGCACATACCTGTCAGCAAGCGCCAATTTTGGTCGCCCGGCGGCACTGTCTCCATCCTGCCATTCCAGCTCCAGGACCAGATCCCCGCTCAAGAAAATGGTTTGCCCAGTTGCCGTGAACAGACGCCAACCCGGGCTAACTGACTCATAGAGAACCTCTTCCTTCAGAACCTGTGTACCATCAATCGCTCGACGGACAGAAACGACAAGCTTGCCGCCTGTCGGCGCGGTCGATGCAGGTTCAAAAAAGAGATCAAGGCTGGCGAAGCCGGTGGCGTCACACGGCAGTCGCACCGACTGGCGGGTTTCGTCATTTTCGAGGAAGTCGCCAGAAGGCGCCGCTTCGAAGGCCAGCATCATCGGCTGGACCGCAAGCGTATCCATCATGCGCTTGGCGGCCTCAAGGCTGACATTCTTCCGCTCAAAGCTTCGGCGCAAGGCGACCAGTTGCTGTTCCCGGGCGCCAAGCTGTTCTTGCACACCTTTCAACCGGCCGGCCACGATATCGAGAAGTACTCGACCGAACTCTGCTTCACGCCGGGCCCGGCTAAAGCTATCCGACAACTGGTGAACGGGGACAGTCCTCCCCTGGCTTTCAGCGAAAGCACGCCAGTCTTCGGCTGCAGACGCTTCCGTTTTAGTGACAATGATAGCAAGCAGCCCACTGGCAATGCCAATCGGTGCTGTAAGGGGAAGTTGGGTCCGTTGATCAGTTTCGTCGGGTGCATATACCACACCGTCGGCACCAAGCCGAAGAAGGGGCAGCGCCGCGTTCTCAGACCGCCCACGAAACCTTTCCACAACTGTTTCACCGACAAGACATAGCCCAGGCGACGAATAGAGCAGTTGGTAGGCGCGTGGTGTTAACAGTAGCCTTGTCATATGCCCCCCTTCCTACATCACCAGAATCTATCCCTTGAACGCCCGAAATGCAAAGCGTGTAAATGGTTTAGCGATAATTTGCAGGAATGTCTTGGGCTCGGTTTTAATATACACCTCGGCAACATTGCCCGACAGCATGTCGCTACTGTCTTCCGGCCTGTCGAGAACGACATGGGCGACATAGGCGCCAATTGGGTTGCTATCGGATACCACTGCATCGGCAGACAGATAGATCAGCTTGCCATCAACCGGCAGCATCGATTTCTCCCGGTTGGACGGAAAGACAACCTGGACATCCTGGCCAACATGGACTTGTTCAATATCCTTGATCTGCACATAGGCTTCAATGGTCAGTTGATCGTCCTGCGGGAAGATTTCCATCACCGATTCACCAGCCCGCACAACGCCCCCGACTGTCCGCTGACCAATCCTGAAGACGATCCCGTCAACAGGCGCCAGCAGATCGCTACGATCAGACATATCGGAAAGACGCTCGATCTGGCTATCGAGCTGGTTGAGGCTTTTTTGCAGCTCAACAATACGCTCGTTCGCTTTGTTCAGATACGCAAGGCGCTCCTGCCTGATCTGGTTCTGTAGGCTCTCAATTTGTCCCCTGGCCTGCTCGATAGCAATCTTCGACCTGGCGATATTGGCTTCAAGCTCAGCCACCTTGCGGTCAGTAGCGTTCACCTTTGTCTGGGTGATGTGGCCCTCTTCAAGAAGTCCCCTGAAATCCTCCAGCTCCTTTTTATAAAGGACATATTGACGGTCATACGCTTTCAACAGCTCATGCTGTCCCTCGATATCCTTTTCGGTGCTGACGATGGAGTTTTCCAGATTTTGGATCTTGGCCTCCGTATAGTCGCGAAGCGAGCTGTATTCCTGCCGCTGGCTTTCGATAGCGTCCTGGAAACGCGGGTTTGAAAGAATCTCCTCAGGAAAATCCTCCGGGAATTTGATATCGCCGGTACCGGCAACTTCAGCCTGCCGCCGCGACAGCTGCACCTTGATAATGGCTGACTGCAACTGCGCAGCCTCAAGCTGGGCACGAACTTGTGTATCATCCAGCCGTGCGACAACATCACCCTTGCTCACACTGTCCCCCTCACGAACCATCAGTTCGCGAAGAATGCCACCTTCAAGGTGTTGCACAACCCGGTTGCGGTTTTCGGCAATCACCCGGCCCGACGCGATCACCGCGCCGCCCAGATGAAAGGTACTGGCCCAGAAGAGGCCAAAGCCGAAGACGACCCACAAGACAATCTTGGCGATTTTCAGAATCGATTTATTGTCTGTCTGGACTTCCTTTGCCCAGGTCTCGAGATCCGACCGGGAGAAGTGATCGTGCTGAAGCGCCAGGTCTGTGCCTGTATTTCTTGTTGCCAGCTCGCCCATTTATGCCTCCATCTTTCCGGATTGCGTCGGAGCGTTTTTGGATTCGCTGTCCTTGCCAGCAGCCGCCTTCTTTACGTTTTCGTTGGCGCCGTCGGCGCCGTCGGCCGCCTTCGTTGCATCCTTTGGTGCAGGCTGCGCCTTTCCGGCGTCAACCTGGACTTTGGCTTTGTTCGGCATTTTCTTGCCTTCGGATGGCACAGCTTTCACAAGCCCTTGGCTCATGACTTTTTCCTTGGGGCCAAAGTCCTTGATTGTGCCGTCGCCCATCAGCATAACTTTGTCCACGAATTTCAGCACGCTTGGACGTTGGCTGACCACCACCGTGGTGATTCCCCGTTTTTTCGCTGTCTGCAGGGCTTTATGGAATACTGCCTCGCCCACGTTGTCGAGCGACGCATTCGGTTCATCCAGCACCAGTACAGACGGATTGCCATAGAAGGCCCGCGCCAAAGCGATCAACTGGGACTGACCACCGGACGGCATGAAGACACCTGCGGCAATCTGCGTGTCGTAGCCTTGTGGCAGCTTCAGGATCATCTCGTGAACACCAGCAATCTTTGCTGCTTCGATGGCCCATTCTTCCGGATCTTCCCGGCGCAGGCGGGCGATGTTTTCCCGCACCGTCGCGTCAAAGAAGCTGACCTGCTGTGGCACATACCCCATGTGAATGCCCCGGGCCACCGGGTCCCATACCTTAAGGTCCTGCCCGTCCAGGCTTACCTTACCTGCGACAGGCTTCAGGTAGCCAACCAGCACACGCGCCAGCGTTGATTTGCCGGCGCCTGAGGGGCCAATGATGGCAACAGTTTCGCCTGCCTCGATTGTAGCGTTGACGCCGCGCAGAATGGGCGGCATGCCAGGACGTGGCACATATGACACCCGCTCAATGCTCAGCCGTCCCTTCGGGCGTGGCAATTTCGTCCGGTTTTCCGGCAGGTCCATGTCTTCCAGACGGGTCATCAATCGCTTGCGGGCCTCGATCGCACTCTTCAGTTGGCGCCAGCCACCCACAATCTGCTCCACCGGCCCAAGGGCACGGCTACCGATCATGGAGGTTGCGAAAATCACGCCTGCTGTTGCCTGGTCATTCAAGACCAGAAGCGCGCCAACACCAATCATGCTGATTTGGATGATCTGACGAAAAGCCTTGGTCGCCGAGGAATATTTGGATGTTTCCTCGAATGCCGCACCGTGACGGTTCATCTGCTCCCCCTGGTGGCGACCCCAGTCGAGGACGGCTTCCCGATAGAGGCCCTGCGCGTGAATATATTCCTGCGAACGCAGATGCATCTCAAGCGCGCGGTGCGCTTTTACAGTGGCTTCCATATAGCTGTGGTTCAAAGCTGAGGTCTTGCGCTCGGCAATAAAGCCAAGGCCAAACAGCACCCCTGCGCCTAACGTGACGGTGAAGCCGAGCACCGGGTGGATAAGGAATACCAAAAAGATGAACACAGGAATCATCGGGATGTCGAACAGTGCGTAGAAGGCCGGCGAAGACGCCGCCTGACGCAGTGTTGCAAGGTCGCGCAACGAAGTCGCGGTCCCGGTGTCCTGCCGACTGAGTTCGCCCGCGAGAATCATCCCAGCCATCTCTTTCTCCAGCTTCATGCCGGCACGGCTCAACAGCAGCTGGCGTGTATGGTCAAAGAGGCCGTAAACCCCGAGAATAACCAATGCGAAGATAAAGAGAGCGATCAGCGTTTCTGTGCTGCGCGCGGCCAGCACATGGTCATAGACCTGAAACAGGAACATCGGCATCGCCAGCATGCAAATGCTGGCCAGAAAGGAATAGGTACCTGCCGTTTTCAGCCCCTTCCGAAAATCGGCTTCGTGATTTTTAAACTCGTCGAGCAAAGACATGTAGTATTTTTCCCTCAATCCCAACGTCCGAGGCCTGTATACGCCAGCCACATTCGGTGTGGGATACAACCACCCACAAGGGGCAGACGGCCAGATTGTTAGCATAGGCCAACAGGAACTGTCGACTGTTATGTCCGGTCTGGCGTGTTACCCCGCTTCTCTGTGCGAAAAGCAAGGCCAAAGCAAGGCATGGGACCGAGCGGACAATTTGTCGCGGCCATTCTCCTTAAACGAGAAAAGGGAGGCCGAGGCCTCCCTTTCCGAATTTCAAGTGTCGGTAATTCGACTTAGCTAACAGTGGTAGCGCTGTTAAGGTCACCGAGGCTTACGCCTTCGACGAAGATCGAGCCGCCACCGTTCAGGGTGATGAGTACGCCGTTGATACCGCCAACAGTTGTCTGCTCAGCGAAGTCGTTGAACGTACCGTCAACACCGCCGTCTGCAAGCAGAAGAACGTCTTCGTCGACATTGAAGTCCTTGATCACGTCAGTACCGGTATCGACCGTATTGGCGTTACTGGCTGTGTAATCGAAGGTGTCAGCATCAGCACCACCATACAGGGTGTCGTCGCCATCATTGTGTGCAACAGTAAAGGTCTCTTCACCAGCACCGCCGTGGATTTCGTCATCGCCGGCACCGCCGTCGATGTCGTCGTCATCGTCGCCACCCCAGATGGTGTCGTCGCCGTCACCACCGTCGATGGTGTCGAGACCGGCACCACCAGTGATGCTGTCGTCGCCAGCGCCGCCGTCGATGATGTCATCACCGTCGCCGATACCGCCCCAGAGGGTGTCATCGCCGTCTTGGCCGTACAGAACATCGTCGCCTGCGCCGCCACCAAGCTGGTCGTCGCCGCCTGCACCAATGATAGTATCGTCACCGGAGCCACCCCAAGCGACATCGCCGCCATCGAGAGTGCTTTGGCCGAAGGTATCTGTTGCAGCGTCATCTACGGTGTCATCGCCATCCGTATCTGCCCATGAGCCAGTAACGATAACGTCATTACCGGAACCACCGAAGATAACATCGGAACCACGAGCGTCACCGCTTGAGTCAGCAGCATCAGCGAAGCCGTCGGTACCGTCACCCACAAGGATATCGTTACCTGCACCGCCACCGATAGTGTCATCGCCAGCATCGCCGGAGATGCGATCTGCACCAGTGTCACCTTGGCCAGCCCAGGAAACGTCGTTACCTGCACCACCATGGCCCAAATCTGCACCATCGCCACCGACCACCCTCTTCGGACAGACTGACTCCCACCCTCCACTGCTATAAAAAAATTATCTCAATTTTGATCACTTTACCCACCACTCAACTGCGTCTCCATTTTACCATCTCGCTAGCTAGAG
>JBNKYQ010000059.1:0-13086 GCA_050300975.1 Kordiimonas sp. | reverse complement strand
TGAAGAATGAGACCAAGTAAGGCATATGCTTTAGGGCGCGCGCCGCAGATTTGAGAGTAAACCGGGAAAACAGGGAACCTATGAGACAGCTTTTTGCCTTCACACTCACAGCACTTCTTGTCACCAGCGTCACCGCCGCCGCTTTCGGCCAGGGGACACCGCGCAAGCTTTCAAGTCATAACGACTGGGACGCCATGGTCGCGGGGTCGGGCTCGAACAAGGTCTGTTATGTGATCTCGGTCCCGAAGAAAACCTGGATCAGCCGCAAGGGCGCCAGCCGCGGCGATATCTATATGACCGTGACCCACCGGCCCGCCTTCGGCGTGACCGACGAGGTGAATGTGGTGGTGGGTTACCCGATCCGGCAAGGCAGTGAAGCGCGCATCAGCGTGGACGGCCAGAAGAATTACCAGTTCTTCACCGAAGGCTCCGGCGCCTGGGCCTATGACCCAAAGGATGACCGCAGCGTTGTGGCCGCCATGAAGGCGGGCATCAACCTCGAGGTTCGCGCCACCAGCCAACGCGGCACCAACACCCGCGACACCTTCAGCCTCAGGGGCTTCACAGCAGCCTATAACGCCGCCTCCCGCGCTTGTCGGTAAAGGCTTGCAGCCGACTTAACATTATGGTCCCCTTCTCAAGACTTGAGAGGGGGATTTTCATGAGAACACTATTGCTATTTGCCATACTGGCGGTTGGCCTGGCCGTACCGCTCAAGGCCACGCCCGACTATATAGGCACCTATCATTCGACACCCGAGGATGAAGCCGCGATCCGCGATGTGATCGCGCGGTTTGACCGTGGCATCCGCGAAAAGGATGAGGGTCTCCTGAAGTCCACCTTCCTGCATGACGAGATCCTCTTTATCTCCCCGCCACCACAGACGGTGATCGATGAGGTGCGCGAGAAATACGATACGGATTTCATGAAGGTCGGTCCGATGACCGAGGCGATGAATTTTGTCAAATTCATCAGCACCACCGAAAGCACTGTTGCGGAAAATTTCTACAATATTGAGATCAAGCAGGACCAGACCTACGCTTTGGTGACCTTCGACTATGAATTTGTCATGGACGGCACGGTCACCAACTATGGCCTCGAGGTTTGGCAGCTTTTCAAGGTAGATGGTCGCTGGGGCATTGC
The DNA here is from genome assembly GCA_050300975.1 of Kordiimonas sp. GTDB lineage: Bacteria > Pseudomonadota > Alphaproteobacteria > Sphingomonadales > Kordiimonadaceae > Kordiimonas. Next base: position 11,943 of record JBNKYQ010000059.1, on the reverse strand, counting down.
CAGCGTTAATTGGTCTGTCACCGTTCCGGAATAGCTAAAGCCCGATCATCTTGCCGTGCCAGTCGCCGTTCTGGCGGCGGGCGATGATGAGGGCGTCTTCGCATCCGTCTGCTTGGGCGACCAATTGGCCGCCCGGGGCCCAGATGCTAGATAGTCCGACGGGCGTATAGGGCCCGCTTTTGCTGGCAAAATTGGCGAACACAACAGGGATGCCATGTTCTTTGGCGTAGCCGCGCAGGAGCGGTTCTTCACGTTCCCAGGCGTCAGCGTTGATCAGCGCGCCAACCCCGTACACAGTCGCGCCCGCCGCCACAGTGCCTGCCGCGTGCTCGGGTTTCGTGAGGTCGGCGCATATGGCGGCGCCAACCTGCGCGCCCCGGTGCGGCGTGACGCTATAGTTGGTGCCGGATTGGAAATAGTCGGCTTCGCTGTCGTGGACATGAATTTTGGCATAGGCCGTGGGCGTGTCACCGCCCAAAATCACCGCGCCAAGCAGCGGTTTGCCGCCCGAAATATAGTTCGGGGCTTTAAGGGGCATGCCAAGGTAGGCCAGCATCCCGGCCTCGCGCGCCAGTGCATGGAGCGGCGCAAACATGATGTCCTCGGGTGAGGCCTGCAGGCGTTTTGCCAGGTCCAACTCATAGCCGGTGACGGAAAGCTCCGGGAATACCAGCACATCCACGCCTTCCATCGCGGCCTGCTCCATCACCTGCCGGTGCAGGGCCAAGTTGGTGGTCACATCGCCGCGGATGCTGGTGATCTGTGCTGCTGCAAACGTCTGTGCCATGGCGTCCCCCTTGTGCGCGCTCATCCTATCCTTTTCCATATGCTTTACAATTCACATCTTCAGGCGTATAAGCCGCGCATGGGCTCCAGCCGCCCGCCGCTCGCAGACTATGGTCTTGGTGAAGTGCTGGATTCATGGACATGAATTTCCATACGGCCTTTCTAGCCGGTGGCAATGCGGGCAACCATCCCTGATTTGAGAGGCCAGACAAAGGAAATTTCCGTGTCTAATAATCTCTCATCCAGTAACCCTTATCTGACTGGACCTCTGGGCGCCGTGTTTGCAAAAACCGCGCTCCCGATTATCATTGTCATGGGCATGAACGGGGCGGTGACGCTCATGGATGCCTTGTTCCTGGGTATTTATGTGGGGCCTGAGGCGCTTGGCGCCGTCACCCTCATGTTCCCAATCTTCATGCTGCTTGTCGCGCTTTCAACGCTGGTCTCATCCGGTATGGCAAGCCAGGTGTCGCGTGCGCTTGGGGCGGGGGCGCGTGACGACGCCCAGGCCACCTTTGTGGGGGCGCACGGCCTTGCGTTTGTCATATGCGCTATCCTGATCGGTGTCTTCTTGCTTGTGGGCGCTGACATGGCGCGCCTGTTCGCAGGTGGCACGGGGCCGATGGCCGATATGGGGCACACCTATATCAGCATCATGATCCTGTTCTCGCCGCTCATGTTCATGCTGTCGCTAAATTCAGACGCTATGCGGAGTGAAGGGCATCTGGGCTTGATGGCGGGTATCACGCTGATGGTGGCGCTATTGAACATTGTGTTCAACTATATCCTGATCGCAAAGCTTCAGTTTGGCGTGGCGGGGTCGGCCTACGGCACCGTCCTGGCGCAGTTGGTGGCCTTTATCTGTGTCCTTGTTTACCGGTTTCGCGGTCGTACGCAGTTGCGGCCCGGCGCCTTCATCAACCATGGCCTGCACGCCCGTTGGCGCGCCACATTGGCGCTTGGCATTCCGCCAAGCCTCAATTTCCTGGGGGTGTCGCTCGTCTCCGCGGCGGTGCTGGCGTCCCTCCAACTGGTGGACAGCAGCCAGTATGGTGAGACCGTGTCGGCTTACGGCATCATCACGCGCATCACCACTTTCGTGATCCTGCCGCTTCTCGGGCTGTCGCAGGCCATGCAGTCGATTGTGGGCAATAATTATGGGGCTGAGCTCTGGCACCGGTCCAACCGGGGGCTCGGGCTCGCTATCATGGTGGCGCTTGTCTATTGCTTGGCGGTCGAGATCAGCCTGATCACCTTCGCCGACCAGATCGGTCGCCTGTTCGTGGATGACGCCGGCGTGGTGGCGGAGATCAAGCGCATCATGCCGGTGATGATCTCCATGTTCGCCATCGGCGGTCCGCTCTTGCTGTTGGCGAACTATTTCCAGGCCATCGGCAAGGTGGCGCAGGCGGCGCTGCTGGGGCTTGCGAAACCCTATCTGTTCGCGATTCCCTTGGTGTTCCTGATGCCGAAGCTGTTTGGCGAAGTGGGCATCTGGTGGGCCGGGCCGGCGGCGGAACTGTGCCTGTTGACGCTCGCGGTGATCACGCTCAACAGGGCCAGCAAGCGGCAGTCACTCAAGTGGGGCCTGTTCCGGCAGGCGTAAAAGCCATGCGCGGCTCCGGGAAACCGGGGCCTCGCCCTTATGCGTCAAGCGCCGCCTTATAGCGGCGGCTGGCGCGGACCTTATGATCACCCCGAAGGGTCAGCGACAGGTCACCCCCCGGCAGCGGATCGATCTTCCTGATGGCATCCTTGTTGACAAGATAGGACCGGTGCACGCGCACCACAGGCATCTCTGCGGCCAAGAGCTTGTCTTCAAGCTCCGCCAGCGTGATGCGGGCCAGGCTCTCCCCGTCCGCCGACCATATCTCCGCATAGTTGGCGGCGCCTTTGGCATAGAGAAAGCCTTCAGGGTTGATCAGGATGCGGCTGGCGCCGCTTTTCAGCTCAATCGCCTCAGCGGTCCTCCGGGCCTCTGCCTTGGCCTTCAGCACCGCTTCAACCATGGTGAAGCTGGCGAAAAGCAGGATGAAGGTGCGCAGGTCTTTCCAATATTCATAGGGGATCGGCTCCAGCCCAACGGGCAGGAACTCGTATGAGCCACCAAAGAAGACCGGCACAAACGCCTTGCGAAGCCCAACCATGATAAGGACATGCCCGGCGGAAAACACAAAAGACGCCAGCAAGTAATGGGGCAGGGTCTGCGCCCAGCCTGAAAGCGATATCGGCCAGCGCCTGCCCACATGGATCACCAACGGCAGCATCACCATGATGGCAATGGCGCTCGTCATTTCATAAATAAGCGGCCTGCCCCAGGGGATGGCACGCCCGGCGCGGGAAAAATCGGATATCACCGTCACCGTGTTCACTGCCGTGAACATCAGCGTCAGCGCCAGCGTCGCCACCGCGAAGGGCAAATGCTGACGGTAGGTCTGGCCATACCATTTGAATGCTTTTGTGATCATGGGTGGAGTGTACGCGCAGTTTGATTCCCGTCAAAACCCTTTCTGAACAGGGGTTTTACCGCTTGTCCCCAGCAAAAAACCGCTTGTCCCAGGTGTGAATTTCGTCCCTACCGCTTGTCCCGCGGGCGGCGCTGTTGCCCCCAGCGTGCTGGTAAGCCCTTTGGCGCGGCCTCATGGTTGCGGACATAAAAAACGGGAGACCCGAGTTATGACAGCAAACCTCACACCCCAGCGCCGCTATGATCTGGACTGGCTGCGCGTTATCGCCTTTGGCCTACTGATCTTCTATCATATCGGCATGTATTATGTGCCGTGGGGATGGCACGTGAAAAGCCCCTATGCCGGGCCGTTCGCCGAACCTGCCATGATGCTCTTGAACCCCTGGCGGCTTTCGCTTCTATTCCTGATCTCCGGCGTGGCGATCCGCTTCGCTGCAGACAAGGCACCGCCGCTACCTTTCGCAACCAAGCGCTTCATCCGGCTTTTTATCCCGCTTCTGTTCGGTGTTCTGGTGATCGTGGCCCCACAGCCCTATTTCGAACTGCTGCGCCACGGAGAAATCGAACCGGGCTTCTGGGCTTTTTACCAGAACTACCTGTCGGCGGCGGACTATAGCGTCATCGTACCAACATGGAATCACCTTTGGTATGTGGCTTACCTGATCGTCTACACGCTTATGGCGGTGGCCCTGATGCCGCTGTTGCGCCGCTTGTCCAATTGGCTCGATAGCGACGGATTCGAGCGCCTCTTGGGCGGTGGCCGCATCATGATCCTGCTGGTGCTGCCTTTCATCCTGTTCCGGTTCACGACCGCCATGTGGTTCGATACCACCCATGACCTGGTCAATGACTGGAACCAGCACGCCAACTATTTCACCATCTTCCTTTACGGCATCCTGTTCGCGAAAAGCGGGGCTTTCTGGCGGTCGCTGGCGAACCAGTGGCGGCTGTGCCTTCTGACGGCTTTCTTCCTTGCTCTGGCGCTGTCGCCCGTGTGGGCGAACTGGCAGGCCTGGACGGACGGCCAACCGGTCTTCACCGCCATAGCGCGCGGCGCGCGGGTCCTCTATGCCTGGGCCGCGATCCTCAGCCTGCTTGGCTTCGCGCAGGAGTACCTGAACCGCCCAAGCGCGCTCCTGACCTACCTGACCAAAGCCATTTTCCCCTATTATATCCTGCACCAGACGTTGATCGTGGTGTTCGGGGTGTGGCTGTCGGGCTTTGCGCTCGGGGTAGTGGGGGAGTTTACGGCCCTTCTTCTGCTTACGGCAGTTGGCTGCTTCTCGCTTTATGAATATGTCATCCGGCCCGTGCCGCTTTTGAAGCCGCTCTTTGGCGTGTTCGACCGGACGGAGCCGTTCAGGAAGGCGCTTGCAAAGCCGGTTCCCGCCGAATGACAGCTGCTTTACATCAAGGCCCAAGGCGCGTATAAGGCGCCCAGAAAATAACCCGCTGTGGGGTGGAACGCCCCGCAGCCTGAAACGCCCTGGACCGGCACCCAAAAGAATGGGCCCCCGGAAAAGGCAGGAGTTAACACGATGCAGATTACCCCGAACGGCCAAGAGCCGATCGTTTCCCCACGCATTCCAGTCGCAGATGACAAGCTCAATCTCCTCGGTCTCGACCGGGAAGAGCTGAAGGCCGCCATCGCAGAGATCGGCGTGCCAGAAAAGCAGGTGCGCATGCGCACCACGCAGCTGTGGCATTGGCTTTATCACCGCGGTGTCAGCTCGTTCGACGATATGACCAATATCTCGAAGGATGTGCGCGCGCGTCTTGCGGAGCATTTCACCATCACCCGGCCAGAGATTGTCGAAGCGCAATATTCGAACGACGGCACGCGCAAATATCTGGTGCGCTTCGCTGACGGCAATGAGGCCGAAGCCGTTTATATCCCAGAAGAAGATCGCGGCACGCTGTGTGTATCTTCGCAAGTGGGCTGTACGCTTAACTGCAAGTTTTGCCACACCGGCACGATGAAACTGGTGCGCAACCTGACGGCGGCTGAGATTGTGGCCCAGATGATGATCGCGCGCGACGATCTGGGCGAGTGGGAAAACCCGACCGAAGGCCGCCGGGTGACCAACATCGTGATGATGGGTATGGGCGAGCCCCTCTATAACTTCGACAATGTGAAAAAGGCGCTTGAGATCATCATGGACGAGGAAGGCATCCAGCTTTCCCGCCGCCGCATCACCCTGTCCACATCCGGCGTGGTGCCGCACATGGAACGCTGCGGCAAGGAAATCGGCGTGAACCTGGCGGTTAGCCTGCACGCGGTGCGGAACGATGTGCGCAGTGATATCATGCCGATCAACAAGAAATACGGCCTTGATGAAGTTCTGAAGGCATGCGCCAACTACCCCGGCGCCCACAATGCCCGCCGCATCACGTTCGAATATGCCATGCTCAAGGGTGTGAACGACAGCGACGAAGACGCGCGCGAGCTTGTGCGCCTGATCCGCAAATACAAGCTGCCGGCAAAGGTGAACCTGATCCCGTTCAACCCATGGCCGGGCACAGACTATGAGTGCAGCGACTGGGGTCAGATCCAGCGTTTCTCCGACATCGTTTATGAAGGCGGCATTTCCGCCCCGATCCGCACCCCGCGCGGGCGCGACATCATGGCGGCGTGCGGGCAGCTGAAGTCGGCATCTGAGAAGAAATCGAAAGCTGCGCTGGCACGGGAAGCAGAGGCCGCAGCGGCGGCGACTGCGGGCACTGAGCCGCACCACACCTCAACCGGCCTGACCTAATCCAGCTCCGCTTGGGGATCGCAGAGTCCATATCTTAACTACTTGTTAACCTTTTCAGCCAGAAAAGGTTAACAACGACTCGACTCCAATGGATACGAGTCGCTGCACCAGTCGCCATTGGCCCCTGACAAAGGCATCTGGCGTCAATCTCTGTGACCTGCCCGGAAACTGGTCAGGCGCTAGCCGCTTTCACTGACTTGATGAAGGCCCAGACCTCGGGGCTGAAGGGGGATTGCGGGCCATCAGATGGCCAGTCGCCCATATTTTCATACATGCGGTTGACGCCCTGCAGCATCGTCGGGTCCATATCCATGAAGGGCTCGAGAAGCGCCTGCCATTCCCTGAGTAATGCTTGCGCGGCCTCGCCCGCCGGGTCCGCGCCCGCCGCTGCCAGTTCTTCCGCCCTGGCGATCACCGCCGGCCAGCGGCGCTGGTTTTCCGCCACCACGTCAGCCGGGATGGCCTCCTTGGCGGCTTTCCATTTTTCCTGTTCTTCGGGCGTGTAGAATTTGTCCCACGCCTTTTGCCATTTTTCCGCGCTCATCGCATCGTCTCCCATTTTGATGATATTGCAGAGCGTGGAAAGGTCTGTCCCGGCATCGGCCTCCAGCGCCTTCAGGGCGTCGGTCACCAGGGTGAGCGATTGGCTGACATGGGCCTGTTGCTTTTCAAGCAGGTCCTTCTGGACCGAGAGCACCTTGCGTGCATCCCAGCCCGTTGTTCCGATCATGTCCTCGATCTGCTTCAGGCTGAACCCCGTGCGCTTCAGCATCTGGATCTGCTGCAAGCGGAGAACGTCCCTAAAGCGGTAAAGTCGCTGTCGTGACTCGGACCGGACCGGTGTTATCAGGCCTTTGCTTTCATAGTAGCGGAGCGCCCTTACCGTGACGCCGGACCGTTTTGAAAGCTCGCCAATCGTAAGCATTTGCACAAGATTTTCCTTTCCACAACGTCCGGCTTAAGGGGTGACGTAACGTCAGGGGCAAGGGCTTTTTTTACAGCGGCGATGATTTTTTGCCAGCGTCGCGGAAATAGGGTCAAGCCAGCGGGTCTGTGCCAGTCCGGAGCCAGCCGGTGATGCTGTAGCGCGCCCGGCGCGAGAAGGTGGACACCTGGCTCACTGCGTGCGGCTTGGGGATCGAGAAGATATTCAGCGCGTTGAACGTTGGCGTAAAGCCGCCTTCCACATGCTTTTTCTTGTCGAAGAACTGCAAAAGTCCGCCCCAGTCCGGCTGCCATTCGGGTGTCATATTGAGGACAAACGCCGCGCGGCGGTCCTTGCCATAGACATTGTCGTCATGGATCGTCAGGAAATCACCCGGCGAAAATTTCGTCAGCTGGGCATCAGCGAAGGTGATATCCGCGTGGCCTGTGACCGTGCGCACGAAGCCGAGGAAAGGCTCGCTGTTGATGAACTCGAACAGCTTATCGAACGGCTTGGCGCACTCGCCCGCGTGATAGGCGTCATAAATAGGGTAATTATCGTAGATATACTGGAAGCCCTTCTGGGCCCCGGCGTAGGCCGCCATGCGGATGTCCTGAAGCTGCTGGTCCGTCATGGCCTTGCGCTGGTCGGCGAAGATGTCAAACAGCCTGTCACCCTGATTGAGGTGCAGGACCCATTCCTTGAAGTCCGCGATGGCGGAAAACAGGTCCTTGGCCGACCGGTCCGTCAGCACGCCCGGGATATGGATGCGGCCCGCCTGCTTGTAGCTTGCCGCAAGCGCTGGCGCCTGCAGCGTGTTCGAGAGCTCAAGTTTCAAAGAAGACATCCACATTTCCCCGTTCAGACCTATGAGCGTCATAGCCTGAATTGGGAAGGTGGTCAAAGCCGGATGGGCTCAGCCATGACGGCAAATGGCCGCACCCTTCAGCGCCTGCCGAAAAGCGCCAGGATGCTGTTCGGGGCCTGGTTGGCGATATTGAGCGCAATGATGCCCAGCTGTTCTTTCACCTGTGCGGCCTGAAGGTCTGCGGCGGTGCGGGCCAGGTCAGCGTCCACCATACGGCCGATGCCGCGCTCAACCACGTCATGCAGTTTGGATGCAAACTCGCGCTGGATCTCAAGCCGACGGGAGGCGGTACCGAAGTGGCTCATGGCGCGGTTCACATTGTCGATCGACTCGTTGATCTTATCCATCGAATAATTGCTGTCGTCCGTCAGCGTGATCAGCGCGCCGCCGAACGCCAGGCTCTGATGGTCGAAATCAAGCGTCTCGCTGCCGTCGGAGTTCGCCAGCGCGCTGATGATGTCATTGCCGCTGTCGATCAGGTTGGTGCCGCCGAAATCGGCGCTTGAGATCATCAGTTTGATCTGTTCGCGGTAGGCGTCCAGGTCAGCCGTGTAGGCCTCAATCGCTGCGTCGTCATTATTCTTCTGCGCGCTGATCAAGGACGCCATCTTGCCCTTCATCTCGATCAGGATGTCAGAGATGCTCTCGGTCGCAACGATGGCGACATCGACGGCGGTGGTTGCCCGGTCGAGGCTGTCCATGGACGCGCGCAGGCCTGAAAGATCGCCGCGCATGCGCTGCGCGATGGTGTAGACGGCGGCATCATCCCGGATGGAGCCGACCTTGTATCCTGTGGAAATGCGTTCCTGAAGGGTCTCGAGCCACTTGTGGTTGGCTTCAAGATTACGCAGCGCGGAAAGCGCGCCGGCGTTCGTGTTGACACTCAGCATTGCCAGTTTCTCCAGCATTCGGTCCGCCTTTTTGGCAGACCACCCGTAAGGGCACCCATAAGTAGAATACCGCAAAGTCAGATGTCGGACAAGCCAGTGAAAGGTTTAGGGAGATGCGGGGCGTCGGTAGACGCGTGAAAAACAGGGATCAGCTTAGCTTGCCTGTGTTGCCAGAAGTTCGCGAGATATTTCGCGTCGCTCAAATTCATCAATTAAAGCAAGGGCTTGGTCATTCTTTCCTTGCTTTGACCAGATCGCTATCAGTTCTCTTGCTGCCTCGACATGGGTCTGGTTTAGCGTGATCGCACTGCTGAGTAGTTCACAAGCTCTGGCGTCATCTTGCTCTGAAAGTGCCAGCAAGGCCTCCTTATAACGCAGGTCACTTTCCAGTTTTTCATTCCTTTTGTTCAGTTGGTTGATCAGGCGTGCAATGCCTGTAATTGTATCCTCAGACCAGTTCGGCTCTGATGCGGTAAGCAGCTCCACATCCGGAGCAGGCAGGTCGATGCCGAACTCTTCCTTCAAATACCGCAGTTCGGTTGCTGACAGTTTTTGCAGTTCGGCTAGCTGGTCGGCCTTTAAGCCAAATCTGGTACCAGGCATGGCGCCAAACCAAACTGTCTGCGCTCTGTCCGGATTCCATATTTTACCTCGTTGCCGCGGCTGCTGGGTTGTCAGCGCATTAGCGATGGCCGCGGCCTCCAGACTTATGCTTCCATTGACCTTTTTTTCCGGGATTTTACGAATGTCCGGGTCACAGATACCTATTGCATTGGCAAAGTCAGAAACAACGCTTTGTCCATGCAGTTGGTCACGATCAAATGGTCGCACGTTTACATTCTGTCGGCCGAAGACGCTGACGAACTTGGGCAGTACGGATTGGGGACTAAAGTAACTGAGGGAGAGGTTCCCCCATGTCTCCAGGCCGACCTTCAGGTTTTGTTGTGCCCTTGATACGGCATGGTCGATCGGGTGCCGGACATAACAGATCACGGTTATTGTTTCTGCGAGGCTGTGAAGATAGTCGCGGAGCTTTACGCAACATTCCCATGACAGGTCGGCAATATATTCATTTGAGAGCACCAGCGTATGCGCTTGAACCGTTTTCAGTTCACTGTCAAAAATTACCATTTCTCTTTCGTTATAGGCCTGGATGCTGGCAGGCCCTGTGCGTCCGAAACGTGCATGAAAAGGAATGGCCTCGGGCGTCTGATGAAAAGTTGACGCCAGAAAGATGTGATCTTCTGATTGGCCTGGATAGTGATAGCCGAGCTCTGCAAGCTGCTTGCGGCCCCGGTGAAAACTGCGCTGTAAGCTGCTGGTGCCCGTTTTGTCCGAGCCAATATGCAGTATGCATGTACGAAATTTCGCCGCAACCAAAGTGCTCACCGTCTTTGTGAATTTAGACATTATTGAAAGTTGTGGGAATACTTACACGAAGGTGAGATGTCAACAGATTGTCAGCCTTTGTTCTGTTGTGCAGGAACATACCAGACATCGATAGGTCGGCAATCGACTTGCAGGAAAAAGGGAATCGAAGATTATTTTGATTTATTGACAAAAACTGCAGAATCTGCTGTTTACACCCGCGCGATTCGATAGATTTTCTGCCTTCCCAAAAGAGAAAGCATGTTCGTCGAAGCATTGACCCGGGGGTGGCTGCACCCCCATACTCGCGCTGACACTTTTTATCTGGAGTTCTTTTATGTCGGACAAGATCAACAAGGTGGTACTGGCCTACTCGGGTGGCCTGGATACCTCGATCATTCTCAAGTGGTTGCAAGTGACCTATGACTGTGAAGTGGTGACCTTCACGGCGGATCTGGGTCAGGGCGAAGAGCTTGAGCCGGCACGACGAAAAGCCGAGATGCTGGGCATCAAGGACATTTTCATCGAGGACCTGCGCGAAGAGTTCGTGAAAGACTATGTCTTCCCGATGTTCCGCGCCAACACGGTCTATGAAGGCCTTTACCTTTTGGGTACCTCCATTGCCCGGCCACTGATTTCCAAGCGCCAGATCGAGATCGCGAAGGAAGTGGGCGCCGACGCCGTGTGCCACGGCGCGACCGGCAAGGGCAACGACCAGGTTCGGTTCGAACTGGGCTATTATGCCCTCAATCCCGGCATCAAGGTGATTGCACCCTGGCGGGAATGGGATCTGACAAGCCGCACGGCCCTTATTGATTTTGCGGAAAAACACCAGATACCGGTGCCGAAGGACAAGCGCGGCGAAAGCCCGTTCTCGGTCGACGCCAACCTCCTGCACACATCGAGTGAAGGCAAGGCGCTAGAGGACCCATGGGAGGCCGCTGAAGAATATGTCTACAGCCGCACGGATGACCCGCTGACGGCCCCGAACGAGCCCGAATATATCGAGGTTGAGTTCGAAAAGGGCGACGCAGTGGGCATCAACGGTGTGGCCATGAGCCCGGCGACACTTCTGGAGCAGCTGAATGCCCACGGCAAGAAGCACGGCATTGGCCGCCTTGACCTTCTCGAGAACCGCTTTGTCGGCATGAAGTCCCGCGGGATTTACGAGACACCGGGCGGCACCATTCTTCTGGCTGCGCACCGCGGCATTGAGCAGATCACACTCGACCGCGGTGCCATGCACCTGAAGGACGAGATCATGCCCAAGTATGCCGAGTGCATCTATAACGGCTTCTGGTTCAGCCCGGAGCGCGAGATGATGCAGGCGCTGATCGACAAGAGCCAGGAGTTCGTGGCGGGCACAGTAAAGCTGATGCTTTACAAGGGCAGCGTCAATGTGGTGGGCCGCAAGAGCCCCTACAGCCTCTATTCCATGGAGCATGTGACGTTCGAGGAAGACAGCGTTTACGACCAGCGCGACGCGGCAGGCTTTATCAAGCTCAATGCCCTGCGCCTGCAGCTTCTGAAGCGTCGCGGCAAGGTGACGGAGCCGCCAGCCTACGAATAGCTGAAGCGTTAGCGAATAGCAGCATTGCAAAACCGGGCCTTGACGGATGTCGTGGCCCGGTTTTTCATGAGCGGGCTTGAAAGGCTGCCCCGTCGGTGCAGTTTCGGGCACAAGACCGGAGGGACCCGCGTGGCTGAAATCTTCACCATCATTGCACCAGTGTTCATCATCATGATGCTGGGCTTTGGGCTTGGGAAAACCAAGCTGTTCCCTGAAGGCTCCGCCCCCATCCTGATCAGTTTCGTCTGGTATGTGGCCATCCCGGCGCTTCTGTTCCGTGCGCTGGCACCAAAGGAACTGCCGCACGCGTCCG
>JBNKYQ010000058.1:0-13144 GCA_050300975.1 Kordiimonas sp. | reverse complement strand
GTCATCGATATAGACTGTGGCGTCGGGCGTCAGCCCATAACGGCTGATCGCCACCTCGAAGATGCGCGGGTCCGGCTTCACCAGCTTCTCCTCGCCAGACACCACCACGCCCCTGAAGAGCTTGGTGAAGTCATTCTGCTGGCAAAAGGGCGGCCATTTCTCGTGCGAGAAATTGGTCAGGCCATAGCAGGGGACGCCGGCATCGGTCAGGCGCTCAAGTATATCGATGGTGCCATGGATCAGGTCCCCGATGGTGTCTTCCCAGCGTTCGTCGAAGGCGCGGATCAAGTCTGCGTGCTCGGGGTGCTTTTCCGAAAGGATACGCACACCTTCCGCGAACGGCCGACCGCGATCATGCTCCGTGTGCCACTCAAGCGTCACCACGTCCCGCAGGAACGCCTCAAGCGCTTCCGAATCGGAAATCAGCTTCTGGTACAACAGACGCGGGTCCCAATGGACAAACACATTACCGATATCAAAGAGGACTGCTTTTGAAGACATGGACGTTTTACCCCCAAATGAGAAAGCCGCGCGACTCATTCGAGCGCACGGCTAAATCAATCAGACTGGATCACCAGACTGGGCTTAAGCGGATGCTTAGCCCTGGCGTGCTTTGAAGCGACGCTGAGTCTTGTTGATCACGTAGATGCGGCCTTTGCGGCGAATCACGCGGCAATCGCGGTGACGGCTCTTCAAAGATTTCAAGCTGTTACGAATTTTCATCGTTCGTCTCACTACAAACCGGCTAAAACCCTTTTCCCTGCCCGGCCAGCCGGCGCTTGGCACACAGGGCGGGAACGACGAATCCGTCATTCCGCTAATCCATTGGCGGCGGAACATAATGATGAGGTCCCCACCTGTCAATAGCTTAGACTCCGGTTTGACTGGCTTTTTTGCCAATCCGGGCCTGAGAGCCGTTCATAAAAAATAGAGGCGCCCCCCATGCCCGGTGGGACGCCTCCAAATTTTCCCCGATCGTTAACGGGGATAGTCCGCTCACGCCTGTGCGTCAGTGAGAGGATAATACCAAAACGGGACCATCTTGTCATGGAAAATGAAGGGCAGCAGCCCTGCCCTTCCTAAAGCCCCTTCCGGAATCAGCATTGACCGCCCTCCCTTCACCCTGTAGGCAATCCACTGAAGGGCATTCCACAGAAGAATAAGGGAGCAACCCCATGCTGATCTCGAGCCAGTTTGATAGCGGCAATATCGAAGTCGTCAAAGCTGACGGCCCGTCTGATATTCGCCTCAACATCCGCAAGGACAACCAGTCTGATTTTTATCAGTGGTTCCATTTCCGCGTATCCGGCGTTGAAGACACGCCGTGCAAGTTCACGATCGAGAACGCGGGCGGCGCGGCCTACACGGACGGCTGGAAGGATTATAAAATCTGCGCATCCTATGACCGCGAAAGCTGGTTCCGCGTCGACAGCATGTTTGATGGCGAAACGCTTGTGTGGCACTTCACGCCCGACCAGGACTTTATCTATTTCGCCTATTTCGCACCCTATTCCATGGAGCGCCACGCAGACCTGATCGCCGACGCGGCCCAGTCGCCGCTGGTGCGCACGCATGTGCTGGGCCACACGCTTGACGGCCAGGACATGGACCTGATCGAGCTTGGCTATGGCCCTGAGGGCCGCAAGAAGATCTGGCTGCAAGCTCGCCAGCACCCCGGCGAGACCATGGCCGAATGGTGGATGGAAGGCGCGCTTGACTATCTTCTGGATATGGACAACCCGGTGGCCCGCCGCCTGCTTGATAAGGCGCACTTCTATATTGTGCCGAACATGAACCCGGACGGGTCTAAGCGCGGGCACCTGCGCACCAATGCCGCTGGCGCCAACCTGAACCGTGAATGGAACATCGCGACGATGGAACGGAGCCCCGAGGTTTACCTGGTGCGCGAGAAGATGGCCGAGACCGGCTGTGACTTCCATATGGACGTCCACGGCGATGAGGGCCTGCCGTATAACTTCATCGCGGGCTTTGAAGGCATTCCAAGCCTCAAGGACAAGCAGATGGAACTGATTGAAAAATATCAGAACATCCTTGAAAAGCTGTCGCCTGACTTCCAGCAGGAGCACGGCTATGACGAGGACGAGCCCGGCAAGGCCGACCTGTCCATGTGCACCAACTATGTGGCGGAAGCCCACGGCTGCCTGGCCATGACGCTTGAGATGCCGTTCAAGGACAATGCCGACATGCCGGATGCCGACTATGGCTGGTCACCGGAACGGTGCCGCCACCTGGCGCGCGCCTGCCTCGACACGCTGCACCGCATGATCGACGATTTGTAATCGTAGGCCGATCAACTACATAAGGAAGGGCGGGAATCACCCCGCCCTTTTCTTTTTGGGGACGAGCCATGAGCAAGAAAATCGATGTTGCAAAGCTGCCGGAGTTGATCGGCACGCTCTATCCCACGCCCTATGACAAGCCAGTGCGCGCACGGGCGAAGAAGAAGCTGGGAGACGCAGCCGGGCTGACCCAGTTTGGCGTGAACCTGATGCGGCTTTCGCCTGGGACATGGTCTGCCCAGCGGCACTGGCACAGCCGTGAGGATGAGTTCATCTATGTACTGGAGGGTGAAGTCACCCTGATCACCAACGCCGGTGAAGAACTTCTGCGCGCTGGTGATGCCGCTGGCTTCAAGGCTGGCGACCAGGATGGTCATCACCTGGTGAACAAGTCATCGGGCGATGCGCTCGTGCTTGAAGTCGGCACCCGGACGACCGACGATATCTGCCACTATCCGGAAGCGGACCTTGTGGCCATCAGCAAGGGCGATAGCTTCGCCTACACCCGCAAGGACGGCACGGAATATGCCGATATCCGCCGCCGCACACCCGAGGACGACTGACCCCATCCATGCCAACAGAAAAGGGCCCCACCGTATGGTAGGGCCCTTGTCCGGGGAAAGCCGCTGACCTATTCGAACAGGTCAGTGGAATACTGATAGGTTTCATCCGCTTTTGCAGCCAGGATCGCAAGCGTCAGACCTACAGGCACGTCGCCCCCCGCGACATAGTCGATGTCCTCGTCGCCATCCAGCAGGAATAGCTGGCCTTCACCAGGCCCGAGGTCACGGTTGTGGTTGTTGCCGGCTTTGATGGACACAGCAAGCAGCTCATAGTCGTCATAATCGTAGTTTTCCATGAAGCTACCAAGGTCGACATTGTCGAGATCGGTTTCACCCGACCAGCCGTCGATCTTCACCTTCAACACGTCACCGGTGCCATCATCCAGATACAGCACCACGTTAGAGATATCGTGGTCGGCTGTGCCTTTCTTGTTGGCAAAGGTGCCGAAATGATCAGCGTCATCTTCGGGGCCGCCCGTATCGTCGCCACCGATGCCGTCGATTGTCAGCGTTACAGTGGCCGTATCGAAGCCGCCATGGCCATCTGACACCTGATAGGTGAAGCTGTCGGTTGCAGATTCGCCGTCATTGAGCGTGTCGAACGCACCGTTCGGGTCGTAGCTATAGCTGCCGTCGGCATTCAGCGTCAGGAGGGCGCCGGAGTCGAGCAGGATTTCCTGGCCTACAGCCGCGTTGTCACCATTCACGGCAGAAACCACCAGAACGTCACTCAGGTCCGGGTCGCTGTCGTTCACAAGCACATTGCCGCCCACTGCTGTGGCTTCATCAGTCGCACCTGCATCATCCAGCGCGTCCGGCGTGTCGTTCACGCCGGTGACTGTGATGGTCAGCACCGCGTCGTCAGAACCGCCATTGCCGTCATTCACGCCGTAGGTCACGTCTGCCGTGAAGGATTCACCTTCAGCCATCCAGTCAGCGTCGGTTGCGTCAACAGTGTAGCTGCCGTCTGCATTCACGGTCAGGATCACGCCTGGCGCCAGTTCAATCGGCGCACCCACGCTGCCGGCATCGCCGTTCACGTCAGTGACCGTCAGGCCGTCAGGAATGCCGTTGCCGTCTGCGTCGCCCGCGTCCTTGTCCACGTCGTTCGCGAACACATTGCCGGAAGCCACATCGTCTTCAAGCACGTCTGCCGCATCATCAACCGCGTCTACAGGATATGGCGCGTCGCCATACAGCTTGTCCGAGTCCTCGCGGCCGCCATTCGCGGATGATACAGAGGTCTGGCGCACGGCAATATGCTCAAGC
This sequence comes from Kordiimonas sp., assembly GCA_050300975.1. Lineage (GTDB taxonomy): Bacteria > Pseudomonadota > Alphaproteobacteria > Sphingomonadales > Kordiimonadaceae > Kordiimonas. The sequence goes on along the minus strand of JBNKYQ010000058.1, from coordinate 9,012 downwards.
GCGATATCATCGATCGTCAGCGGGCGATCAGCCGACAGCACAAAGCTCACGCTCTGGTAATCGTCCGTGCTCATGCCCGGGGTGCCGAACTCGACGCCCACTTCATAAGGGCTGTCCGGAACGCCGCTTGTGGTCACACCGCCGCCGAGGTTGGATACGCTGCCGTTCTGCACGATCTGCGTGATCTCGGCTCCGCTGAACACAAGACTGCCAAGGAGGCTGTCGTCCGCCACATCAAAAAACAGGCCGCGGATGTCGGCAATCTGGCCGTCCGTGTCCTGGTCGTTAGACAGGGTGAACAGCAGCGTGCCGTTTTCGCCTTCAACAATTGTGATGGTGATCGGCGCCATGGCGTCGTCACCGGTTTGGGTATCAAGAATAAAAGTCAGTGTACGCATTTGACATCTCCAAATGATCTAGCGTGCCATCCAGAGGTGCCTTGTTCTGCAGTCGCTGCATGCTCTTGGGCATGTCGTTGTGCATGTGCCTGGTCACGATGCGGAAGTAAGTTCCGATGGCTTTCATGCCAGTAATCGCATCAAGCGTGCCAATAGATAAAATTGTATCTTTTTGCCAGATTCCGTAGGGGAAAGGGCCCGACACACAGTCGAGCCCTGTCAAGAAAGTTGCTTTTTGCGACTACTTATTCGCAAAATACGTCACTTTAATGTTGCAATTTGCGTCAATCGCCCTCGAAAGCCACGAGGCTGACGACCTTGTCGCAGCGGGACCTGAGCTTTTCGGCACCGCCCAAGTCAGGCAGGTCGACAACAAAGCCCGCGCCAACCACGTCGCCGCCCAGATGGTCGATCAGGTTCATAGCCGCGTCCGCCGTGCCGCCTGTGGCGATCAGATCATCGATCAGCAGCACGCGGTCACCCGCGCCGAAGGCATCCAGATGCATCTCAAGCGTGGCCTCACCATACTCCAGCTGATAATTTTCCTCGATGGTCTGGTGCGGCAGCTTCCCCGCTTTGCGGATCGGCACGAAACCGGCCCCCAAGCGGCACGCCAGCGCGCCTGCAAGCACGAACCCACGCGCTTCCACACCCGCCACAATCTGTACCCGGTCATTCCGGAAATGGCCGAACAGAAGGTCAATCGTGTGCTTGAGCGCGGCCGGATTACCAAGAAGAGTGGTGATATCCCGAAACATGATCCCGTCGGAAGGGAAATCCGGAACGGTCCGGATATAGGACTTCAAGTCCTTCATAAGAGCCTCGTATCAAAGTGGACTAGGCGCCCACTTTATTCGTTTCCAGTATCTTGAACAAGAAAAGAGCGATAAAGGCGCCAACAATCTGCGCGGCGATGAAAGCCAGCACATCCGCGGGGGCGATGCCGGAAAACGTGTTAGTGAAGGACCGCGCGATGGTCACGGCCGGGTTGGCGAAGCTGGTGGAGGCCGTGAACCAGTAGCCCGCGGTGATATAAAGACCAACCGCATAAGGCACAGCCTCGACCCGGTAGCGCACTGTGCCGAGGATCGCCACCAGCAGCCCGAAGGTGGCCACCCCTTCGCTGATCCACTGGCCGGTGCCGGTACGGACGTGCAGGGACGTTTGCAGCAGGTCCTGGTCGAACATGGCGTGCGCTAACATGACACCTGCTACACCCGCAACCACCTGTGTGGCGATATAAGTAGCGGCCTCAAGGCGTGTCAGCTGCCCCTTGGCGAAGAACACCAACGTCACCGCCGGGTTGAAATGCGCGCCGGAGAAAGGCCCGAACACCATGATCAGCACCACAAGGATGGCGCCCGTGGCGGCCGTGTTACCCCAAAGGGCGACCGCCGTGTTGCCCGCAGCCAGTGTCTCGCCCATGATGCCGGAGCCGACAACGGTGGCGAGCAGCATCAGCGTGCCAACAAATTCAGCCACCAGTTTCTGTGACATGGTCATGTGCGGTTTCCCTTAGCCACGCTTTATGCAGCGCGATCAGCAATTGCCCTGAGCGCGGCTTTCAACGTGCCGGCATCCATGTTTTCGACATCCAAGGCCACCAGCTGTTCGATGAAGGGGTCGATCATGTCATAGACATCAGCGAAAGCCTGCAGCTTCTCTTCGTCCGTGCCTTCCACATACGCCGGGTCAGGGAAACCCCAATGCACTTGCACGGGCGCGCCCGGCCAGATCGGGCAGGTTTCGCCCGCCGCGCTGTCGCACACCGTGATCACGATATCCATCTTGGGCGCGTCGAAGCCCGAAAACTCGTCCCAGCTTTTGGATCGGAAACCGCTGGTGTCATAACCTTTGGCCGTCAGGAGCTGGATGGCATAGGGGTTCACCTTGCCGGTTGGCTTGCTGCCTGCGCTGAAGGCTTGAAAACGGCCCTTGCCGCGCTTGTTCAAGATGGCTTCACTTAGCACAGACCGCGCGGAATTCCCCGTGCACAACACCAGAACATTCACCATCACCAACCCCTCAAGTCCTTTAACGTTTGCGTCATAGGCGCGTGTAAGGGCTTCTCGCCCACATACGATCCTCTTATCTTCGGCTGATACACCATGCTGGATGACATTTTGATGACAATGGGCACATGCGCTGAACTGCAAACCCGCTTGACAGCTTGCCCTGCAAGACTGACAAATTCCGGGTAAGGGGAGAGGATGACAATCACGCCGGACACACTTTTGACCATGGCGGAGGGACTGGCTGGCCAGCCCCTGATGCTTGCGTGCGTGCTGGCGCTTGCCACCCTTGTCACCGAAGATGGCACCCTGATCGCCGGCAGCCTGATGGTGGGGGCCGGCATCGCATCCGCGCCCCTGATCATTGCCGCTGTGGCCTTCGGCATCGCGGCGGGGGATGTGGGCCTTTATGGCCTTGGTGCCCTGGCCCAGAAAAGCCGCTGGCTGAGACGCCGCCTGCCGCTCAGGAAAGCGCGGGACTTCCGGCGCTGGCTAGAGGGCAGAAGCACGCCGGTGCTGTTCGCCTCCCGCTTCCTGCCCGGCACCCGCCTGCCCACCTATCTGACCTTCGGTTTCCTGCGCATGCCGCTTTTGCATTTCATCATGGTCATGTCGGTGGCCGCAATGGTGTGGGTGTCGCTGATGGTCTTCTTTGTCAGCGAAGTTCAGAAGGCCGTGGCCCACCTCGGCGGCTGGGCGGGCATGACCGCCGGCATCCTGGTTGCTGTGGGCCTGATCATGTTGTCGCACCGCCTGGTGCGCAAAAGCCGATACGCAGAGCAGATGGATACAGCACAGTCCGGAGTAGAGAATGCAAGCTGACCAATTACAGACAACAGGTGAGAAGCCCCACGCAGGCATGCCGCCCCTGGACGCCAGCGCAGGCGAGGTCAGCTGGTTCGAATTCGCCCCAGCCCACTTGTTTTACACGCCCATCGCGCTTTACTGCGGATGGCTTTCGCTGAGGCACTTTGGCCTCACGCTGCCAACCGGCAGCAACCCCGCGCTGCCCTATTCGGGCCTGGTGGGCGAAAGCAAATATGAGGTACTGAACCACGCTTGGGATACCGCGAAAGACTGGATCTCGCCTTATGTGCGCATCCTCCGCTGGGGCGGTGAGAATGCAATCGCTCGCACGCTTGAAGAGGCCGAAGCCGCGCTTGAGGGCGCGAGCATCGATTACCCCTTCGTAGCCAAGCCGGATATCGGCATGCGCGGCGCGGGCGTGCAGGTGGTGAATTCGAAGGCTGAGCTGAAAGCCTATATCGAACGTTTTCCGGCGGGCGCGAACCTGCTCTTGCAAGCGCTGGTGGACATGGAAGGCGAAGCAGGCGTCTTTTATGTGCGCCACCCTGACGAGGACAAGGGCCGAATCATCAGCCTGACGCTGAAGTATTTCCCACGGGTCACCGGCAACGGACGCTCGACGCTCAGAGAGCTTATCCTGGCGGATGCCCGCGCGGGCAAGCTGGCGCACCTTTATCTGGAGCGCCACCGCGAGCGATTGGGTGATGTGATCCCTGCGGGCGAAAGCATCCGTCTGGCCTTCGCCGGCAACCACTGCCGCGGCACCATCTTCCGGAACGGCAATGATGAAATCACAGAAGCCATGACCCAGCGATTCGACGCCATCGCCCAAACCATGGACGGCTTCCATGTGGGCCGCTTCGATGTACGCTTCGCGGATTTCAAGGCGTTCCAGGCGGGAGAAGGCTTCCGCATCATCGAGATCAACGGCGCGGGCGGCGAGGCCACCCACATCTGGGATTCGCGTACCACGCTTTTGGAAGCCTACGGCACACTGATGCGCCAGTTCGGGCACCTTTATGCCATCGGCGCCAAGAACCGGCGCCTGGGGCACAAGCCCACCAAGTTGCGCGACATCATCCGCGCCTGGTGGCGCGAGAAGCGCCTGACCAAACACTACCCCATCACGCACTAGGGAACCGAGGGAGGGACCAATGGACTTTATCAAGAAACATATCGAGTGGCTGCCAGCGCTGGTTATCGTCGCGATCCTGGGCGGCAGCCTGCCCTACAAGTTCGGCGGCTCTGCCGAAACGGCCCATATTTTCGATGTCGTCGGCCAGTTCCTGGGACTGGATTTCTTCCGCGCCACAGGCGGCTATATCATCGGCGGGGTCGAGACAGTGGCCTGTATTCTACTGCTTATGCCAAAGATGCGGGCATTTGGTGCTGCGCTGACCGCCGGCACCATGGCCGGCGCGATTACCTTCCACCTGTTCAGCCCCTTGGGCGTGACAGTGCAGTGGATGGAAAACGGTGAGATGCAGGAAGACGGCACCTTGTTCTACATGGCTGTTGTCGCCTTCCTGAGCGCCCTGTGGCTGATGGTCAGGCGCAAGGATGAGTTGCTGGCGCTGCTGGGCCGGAAAAGCAGCTAGCCTAGAAAGAACAAGGGAGGCAGGACACACCCCTGTCCTTGCCTCCCTCGCCGCACCACGGCTTTAACCGGGTCGAATTAGTGAATGGCGGCCTTTGCCTCGCCGCTGCGGAAGAACTTCAGGTCGTTTCGCTTCAAATAGCGGTAAATGCGCTGCGCAGCTTCCTGGCTGAAGCCTGCGGCATGCACCAGTTCCAGCATACGTCGGAGATCGCCGGATTCGAAGATGCGGCGTACATCGCCAAGCGTCACACCCGCTTCAACCGCAAGCGCGCTGCCAAGGAACTGGAAACTGCCCATTTCAGCCATCTTCATGACCAGCTCTTCATCCAGGCGGCCTTCGGCCCGCAGGTCAATGACATACCCATGCACCTGCGCGGGGCCTGCCTTTGAAATCTTTTTCCACAGCACATGTTCCTGGGTTTGCTGTGTCATGGTTGCCGCTTGTGCGCTGGAAATCGCATAATTGTTCATCAGAACCTTGCGGCATTCTTCTGAAACCATGTTCACGATCCGCTCGACCACGCCAAGCGGCAGGTCACTGCGCTGGCCTAAGGCGTCGATGACAGACTGATGGTCGGAAAAGCGGTCCACTGTCCGGTTGCAGCTGCGCTCGGAAAAGCGGATGGCAGCATTCTTGACGGCCACCGTAGCGGGGCGAATGGGTGCTGAGCTCACAAGCGCATAGGTCGCGTGGTCGCCAAGGTCATCGCGCTTGGCGATGCGCATTAAGGCGTGTTCTTCAAGATGCGGGATCAGGCTGGCCCATTGGGAGTCGGTGAAAGCCGTCGTTACCTCAACAAATGGGCCGGACACGCTTTCCACATCGGTGGCGATGCGGGCCGCCAGGTCGTACGGCAGGCGGCTACAGTACCTCAGCTCAAACGCAAGCGTTTCGCGCACTTCAAGGCAGATGTCCTGCGCTAGCGCCCGGGCAACATTTTCAACCGTCGCCAGCTCTTCGTCCGGACGGTTGTCAGAATTCAGGAATCGGGAGGCGCGCTTGGCGAGAACCACCTTCGCGACCGGGTCGGCTTTTGCCAGATTTTCTGGGTCCAAACTCATTCCAATTGGCTCCGTGCAGGAAAAGCTGCTTCTCAGCTCTCCCAGTTTGGCACCCGCAAAAAGTCTAGCCTGATGCCTGTAAACATAATCTTAACGTCGTCCATCTTTGGCTCGACGCACTCAACACTTTCCTTGAAACCGGCCAGGCTACCTCAGCTTGACCACCCTGCAAGGGATCAGGGCTATGCCGCCGCACCACCTGCCTTATCGGTCAGGGAAACGACATTATCTTCTTCCATGGTTTCAGCCGCCTGGCTGTTGAACCGTTTCGCCAGCTTGAGGAAACGGGGCGCCATGGTCTTGCTGACATTCGCCATCTGCATCAGGCGCACAAAGGCGGCCGGATCTTCAAGCGTCAGGATTTCGCGAATGCGGCCCACCGGCAGCCCGGCTTCAAGTGCCAGCGCACTCTCCATGAATGGTCCACACCCACGATCGGCGATTTCAACCACCAGAAGGTGGGTCAGACGGCGATCATTCCTGAGATCTGTAACAAAGGCGTGAATCTGAGATGGGCTTGCGGTCTTGAGCTGCTCCCACAGGGCTTCGATCTTGTTGTCTTCCGCGATCTGGCCAGCCACGTCAGAATCGATGGCATACTGGGACACCAGCATGTCGCGGCAGTGGGTGGACACTTTGTTCACGATCCGCTCGACAACGCTGAGCGGCAGGTCGTGACGGGCACTCAGGTGGTCCATCATGCGAACATTTTCGCTGAAGCGGTCCACCACCTTGCCCGAAGCCTTTTCAGGCATTTCAGACCGGTCGTTGCGCACCAGGGTGGTCACGCTGCGTTCCTTGCCGTAGGTGGCAACCGCCGTGGAGACCGTCTCTGAAAGATCCGACCGGCGAGCGAGCGTGATCAGCGCATGTTCTTCAAGCGCAGGGATCAGCCGCATCCATTCCTTGTCGGTAAATACATTGGTTTCGCCCAGGAACGGGCCGGATACCATTTCCACATCGCGGGCAATCTTGTCCGCCAGATCATGCGCGAGGACTTTGCACTTCCTGAGCTCGAACGCCAACACTTCCCGAACCTGCGGGGAGACGTCCTGGGCCAGCACACGCGCCACGTTTTCAACAGTCGCGCGCTCTTCCTCGGCCTGCGTCTTGACCAGGAACTGGCCAACGCGCTTGGCGAGAACGATTTTCTCGAGCTGAACTGCATCTACTAATGTCACGGCATTAAAGTCCATTCTTAAGGCTCCAATCCTGCCTGATCCGTTAACCGGGCCTGATTAAAACCGGTATCAACACACGCCTGATGCCTTTCATACTCTCATCTGGAGGTGAGAATTTCGTCAACGAATGAGGAAAGGTTAGCTAAAATTGTATTGGTTTTTCAGGGGCCTGGGCGGACCGCCGTCAAAGAACCGCGTGTCCGTTGCCCGCAAGGCCAGAAACCGTCAACGGTGACGCAAAAGGAAGCGCATGAAAATTGCTTTTCCTCAAGCGCCCTTGAGGCAGGCAGCAAGATAGTCTGACACACAGAATCAGCGTAACACGTTGTAAATAAATATTTATTTTTCTATAGACTGGGCCTGCCGGCCGCCAAGACAATCAATCCTGTGATACAGTTCCCCAGGCAGCGGATGCAGCGCTTCCTGGTACGACAACCAACAGCGCTGGCCTTTTGCATCCGCGTCAAAATTCGCGCGATCCGGCAGTGGCGCAAAGACACCGGCGGTCGGCTGCCGCCGCCTTAAATCGGCAATATGGGCCGTTGGGAACACGCATAAGGCGATAACTCCCGCAATTGTTAAGCCCTCGCGCCAACCGATTCGCGCGGCAGCCCGGCCCAGCAACCCCCCGTGCCTTACGCAAAAAAAGAGGGGAGCCAAATGGCTCCCCCAAGGTATTGCGAACGAAAGCCCGAGTTTGAAGCCTTAGGCCTTCGTGACGCGAGAGATAGGTTTATTCAGCCCTCAGGGCCGTGACCGGATTGGTTCCTGCCACCCTGTAGGCGTGCCAGCCAACCGCCAGCCACGCCAGCATGAGCGTCACCAGGCTGGGGCCCACAAAGGCCATAAGGCCAAAGCCTACCTGCGCCGGGAATTGCTGCATCCAGCCCTGCAGGAAAAGGAAAGCGCACGGCCAGGCAATCAGGCTGGCCAGCATGACGGGTTTGGAAAACTGCCATACCAGAAGGCCGATGATGTCGCGGATGCGCGCGCCCAAAACCTTGCGCACGCCAATTTCCTTGGCACGCTGTTCAGTTGAAAAACTGGCAAGCCCATAAAGGCCAAGCAGGCTGATAAGCACCGCAAGCCCTGCGAAGACTGCGATCACCCTGCCGCGTTCGCGTTCCTGCGCGAACTGGGCGTCCAGCGTTGCATCCAGATATTCCATCCTCAGCGGCACCAGCGGGAACATATCCTTCCAGATGGCTTCAACGGTGCTGCGGATGGCCTGGTCGCCAGCGCGGTAGCGAACCCCGAGCCGCCAGAAAATTTCCGGGTCCACCAGATAGATCATGGGTTCAAAGCCGGTATCGGAATGGTCGACCCTCATGTCAGACACCACGCCAACGACCGTAAGCGTGCGCCCGTCGGTCTTCAGGGTATGCCCCAGCGCCTGGTCTGGCCCGGGCAAGCCAAGATACGAAAGCGCTGACTGGTTCACGATTGCCGACGCATCCTGCCAGCCTTCCGGCCCGCGCACCACATCGCTTGCCCGGTCGCGGTCAAAATTGCGGCCGGACACCATGGCCACCTGATAGGTGTCGAAATAATCGAAATCGATGTAGCGGGTAGTGATGCTGGTGTCCTTGATCTCCTGGCCATCAACCGCATCGATGCCGTTGTAGCTGCGCCCACCATATCCCGGCAGGGTCCAGCTGTAGGCTGCTGCCTCAATATCAGGGTGGTCCAGAAGCCGCTGCTTCAGCACCTCCTGGCTGCCCTTGATCGAGGGATGGTCGATGTCGCGGATCCAGACCACATTGTGGCTGTTGAAGCCCTTGTCCAGTGTCGTCATGTGATCCAGCTGACGGTACACCATCACGGCTGCAGATATCAGGAAAATGGAAATGGCGAACTGCGCGATCACCAGCGCCATGCGAAGCTTGATCGAACCGGCCGGGGCCGCGCGGCCTGACCGCAGCACATGGGCGGGCCGGTACCGGGCCGTGATC
>JBNKYQ010000057.1:0-13151 GCA_050300975.1 Kordiimonas sp. | reverse complement strand
CGCGGCCTTCACGGCCTGCAGCATAGTGATATATTCGCCCACCACGCTCTTTTCTTCCGCCATGGCAAACAAGAGGTTCGCGCGCGGGTCCCCCTCGCTGTGGAGCGGATGACCAAAGCCCGGAATCGGCTTCTTCTCAGCCCGCAAGACCTGCACGCCCTTCAGCGCCTCGCCTTCCACATCACCTGATTCCCGGGCCTTTTCACAGAGCTCGGCGATGAAGCGGCCGCAGGCCTCAGCACTTCCCAGCACCACACTGCCGCAGCCCAACAGGCCCGCGGCCACTGCACCCTGGAACGCCTCAGGCGCCGCCGCATAAGTCATGCGCGAGGCCACAACGCTGGGCACCAGGCCATGTTCCGCGATAGCCGCCAGCACCGCGTTTGCAAAGAAAACCTGGGTCTCGTCAGGCTCTTTTCCTGTCACGAGGAACCAGAAGTATGAGGTGAAGTCCACTTTGCCGATGATATCCCCGCACAGGTCCTTGCCCCGCACGGTGATGGTTTCATGGGTGGATGTCGAAATCGCGCTGTAGGGCGCGTCGGTCTTGCCTATACGCATTGGATTGCCTCTGTTTTTCGGTCGTGAATTCAGCGCGAGGCTACCGAAGGCCAGCTTCGGTGTCAAAGAAATTTCGATATACGCACTTGTTTTCGATATTCGAATATCGTATATCAGTGCCGAGCGGGGGTGCCCCAAAAGTTCGGGGCCCAATCAGTAGGAAGGGCGACCAGCTATGATTAAAGTCTTGAATGGTGTGAAGGTTCTGGACATGGGTACCTTTATCACCGGCCCCGCAGCCGGCATGTTCCTGGCCGACCTGGGCGCTGAAGTGATCAAAGTGGAAAACCCTAATGGTGGTGACCCGTTCCGCTCCTACAAGGGCGAGCTATATAGCCCCCATTACCAGACCTATAACCGCAACAAGAAAAGCATCACGCTGAATACAAAGCATCCGGAAGACCTGGCCATTCTGGACCAGATGATCGAAGAAGCTGATGTCTTCATCCAGAACTTCCGCCCGGGTGTGGCTGACCGGTTGAATGTAGATGCCGCGCGCCTGCAAGCCATCAACCCCAAGCTGGTTTACTGTTCCATCTCTGGCTTTGGCCCGGACGGACCCGACAAGGACCGCCCCGCGTTCGACACAGTCGCGCAAGCCGCCACAGGTTTCCTGCGCCTTCTGGTTAACCCGGAAAACCCGCGCGTAGTGGGGCCAGCCATTGCCGACGCCATCACCGGATTCTATGCGGCTTACGGGGTGCTGGGTGCCCTCTTTGAACGCCATGCCACCGGCAAGGGCCGCCTGGTCGAAGTTTCCATGCTGGAGGCCATGTGCCACTTCAACCTGGATGATTTCACGCACTATTTCGCAGCAGATCAGGTGATGGACGCCTACAGCCGCCCGACGGTTTCGCAGTCTTATGTGTTCGAGACCGCAGACGAGCGCTGGCTGGCGCTACATATGTCATCGCCCGTCAAGTTCTGGGAGAATCTGGCGAACGCGGTGGGACACCCCGACATGCTGGATGACCCGCGCTTCGGCGAACGCATGGCGCGGATCGAGCACTATGAGGACATCATCGCTTTCCTGAAGCCCATCTTCCTCACCAAGCCACTGGACGCCTGGTGCGAGATTTTGGCCGAAAGGGAAGTACCGCATTCGCCCATGTATACATCGGAAGAAGTTATTGAGACGCCGCAGTTCAAACACATGGGCATGCTGCTTGAGACAGAGCATGCAGAAAAAGGCCCGTTTCGCACCATCCGCAGCCCGATCTCCTATGACGGCGAGAGAGCCACGGAAGTCGTTGCCCCGCCAACCCTAGGCGAACACGACGGCGCAATAAAAGCGCTTTACAAAAAAGCTGGGGTCGCTAACTAATCAGGGGCAACCAAGAACGGAGCGACCTGCGTGGAAGAGAGTCCAAAAGCCGAGAAAAACCCCGAGTTTCTCTCAACACTGGAACGAGGCTTGAGGGTCTTGAAGGCTTTTGACGCTGACGCCCCTGAAATGCAGCTGAGCGAAGTGGCCGTCAAGACCGGGCTGAGCCCTGCGGTCGCGCGGCGCTGCCTGAACACGCTTGTTGAGCTTGGCTATATGGGCCGCAGCGGCCGCAAGTTCCTGCTGAAGCCCAAAACGCTTGAGTTCGGCTGGGCCTTCCTGAATTCCATGAACATCGAAGAGATTGTCCTGCCGTTCCTGCAGACCATCCGCGACGAAACGGGCGACAGTTCATCGCTCGCGATCCTTTCCGGCTCCGATATTCTCTATCTGGCGCACGTCTCGACCAACCGCAAGATCCGGCTGGGCGCCAGCGTGGGCACCCGCTTCCCGGCCTATGCCACGTCGCTTGGCCGCGTGCTTCTGGCCTACCAGCCCGACAGCGTGATCGACGACTATATCGCCACCACGGCATTCCAGAAGTTCACGGAACACACGATCAACACGAAAACCGACCTATTGAAGCGCCTGCAGCAGGTGCGCATGCGCGGCTATGACAGCGCACAGGATGAACTGGACTACGGCATTGTTTCCGTATCGGTGCCGATCTCAGACCCGAACCGGAACATTGTGGCCGCGATCAACTGCTCCACGTCCACGACGCGGATAAAGCAGGAAGAACTGATCCAGACGCGCTTGCCCCTTCTGCAGAATGCGGCGCTTGAGATCGAAGCGTCGCTGAAGAACTGGCCTGCCCTTGTCCACGCCCTGAACGGATAAGCACCCGCGCCCGTCACATAACAGCCACTCTGAAACCTAGAAAGACCAGCTCAGGGAAGCCCTGATGGAATTGCCCGTATAGTCCGCCACCGGCAGATTGGAAATGGCCGCCACATATTTATACTCAGTAGCGAACTCAAGCTTCTTCGTCAGGGGGACCTCAACGCTTACCCGAGCGGTGTGGCGCTTATCCTGGCGTTCTTCGCCAATGGCCGGATCAACCGCGGAATAATCCCTCTGCCTGTACTGATAGCGCAGCCTGAAGGTGGCTTCCTTCCCAACCAGCCTGAAAGGCTTCTTGTAGCTGGCATCAAACGTATGCCCCCAGTATGAAAGGCTGTCGACACCCGCTGTCTGGCGGCTGATATCATAGCCCGCGGTGATATTTTCGCCCTTGCCCAGCAGGAAATAGAATTTCGCATCAGCGCTGTGACGGTCCGCGTTCCGCTCCGATCGGGCAGGATCCGCAAAAGACTGGTGCCGGAATTGATAACTGGCGGTCATATAGACCTTCTTGGCGACCAGGAGACCAATGTCCGGCCCCACCGCGTGAACATCCAGAAAGCCGTCACCATCCAGGCGGATATGGTCATACCGGTAGCTTGCACCCAAATTCACCTTGCCCGCTTTGGTTTTCAGGCGCGCAGACAAGCCATGAATCTGCAGATCAAAAGTGGTGAGGTCCTGATGAAGGCTTTGAAAGAAGCTGTAGCGACCGCTGAGGCTTGTGTCGCCCTTTTCAAACACCTGCGCACCAATGGAGCCATTGATGCGCAGCATGCTGTCGCCCTGACGGCTGGTGCTGTCGATGGAATCGATGGTGATATTGTCGTTATATTCGGCCCCGAATTCTAGATCGAGGTCAACATCCCCTTCAGCCGCAGCTGTGCCTGTGGCAGCCAGAGACAAGCCTCCCACAAATACCGACACATGTGCCAAACCACGCGCACTACGCATAAACGCTCCCTTTATTTTCTGCTATTCTGAATTTGTTCGGGCCAGGCCGTAGCCATAAGTTTCGTCAAAGCCGGGCTTGCCCAGGTCGGTCGCCTGAGCTTTGATCGCTTCAAAAGCCGTGACCACCTCACCGTCGTATTTTTCCTGCGCCAGTTGCGCCAGCATAGCGGCAACGAAAGGCGATGCGATGGAGGTTCCGGTCTTTGCCGCCACGCCACCTGAAGCGTTACCTGTACTGATCGCCACACCGGGGGCAGACAAATCAACATGCATCCCGCGATTTGCCCGCAGGAACACCCGCCCGTCAAAATCAACAGCCGTCACAGCCACGACAGGATCAATCGCCGCTGGATAGAGGGGCGCAGACCCTGGGCCCGCGTTGCCAACCGCCGCAACGACCGTCATACCCCGGTCGATTGACCGACGAACGGCGACCTCAAGAAGTTCGTTCCGCGGCCCGGACAGACTCATGTTCACCACCTTGACCTTGTTCTGCAGCATCCAGTCCAGCGCCCGCACAAGGCTCTCTGCCGTGGCAACCTTTTCGCCCTTCGAAGTTTCCAGGAAAACGCTGGCCGAATAAAGCGTGGCCCCAGGCAAAAGACCAAACGTTTCGGTAACGTTCTGACCTACCAGAATGCTGGCCACCGCCGTGCCGTGATCCATGGGCCGCGGCGCGTCATAGGAGACAAAATCCTGGGCTACGATAGTGCCGGGCGTAAATAGCGGATGCTTCGTTTCAATGGCTGTGTCAATCAGTCCGATAGCCAGACCCGGAACGGCGTGAGCATCAAACCCCAGTGTTTTCGCCATGCCAGCGGGCGAAGACTTGCCGCCCTCCTCATCACCAACGGAATTTTCCGGTGCATAGAGGTGGTTGCGGTCCACCGCGCCGCTTTCGAGCGCTGCCGACAGGGCCTCAATGTCACCCTGCAGTTCTGCCGCTTCAGTGCCCCGTGCCCGGACCAGCACCATGTCCAGCCCCGGAAGATATTCCATATTGCGCTCTTCAAACGTCGATAGGTCCATGGCCTCAGCCGCATCCCGTTCGGCGAGCAGAAGCACCTCATCCGCGACAAAGGTCGCGCCAAATTCTTCCTCAACTTCGAAATAGTCGCGTTCGGCCACCAGTCGCTCGGCCACTGTGACTGCGTTATCGCCCAGGACTTCATTGCGGTCGCCCTGGTCTTGATCGTCGCGATCATTGTCGGCTGAAGGCGCTCTTGGGGCGCTCAAACCAACCAGGCCGCCAGTTGCATCATCGACATCCGCCCTGATATCGTCTTCATCTGCCCCAGCTGCGGCATCGAGATGGTCAGCCGCGTCTTCTGCCGCATCCTCGGCTTCATCAGCAGCATCTTCAGCGGTATCTTCTGCTTCTTTGGCGGCCTCCTCAGCAGCATCTTCCGCTTCCTTGGCAGCCTCCTCAGCAGCATCCTCGAGCTCCTCGGCCTGCTTTTCGGCTTCCTCTTCGGCCTGCTTCTCAGCTTCTTCCTCAGCCTGCTTCTCGGCCTCTTCTTCAGCTTGCTTCTCGGCTTCTTCCTCAGCTTGCTTTTCAGCCTCTTCTTCAGCCTGCTTTTCAGCTTCCTCTTCAGCCTGCTTTTCAGCCTCTTCTTCAGCCTGCTTCTCGGCTTCCTCTTCAGCCTGCTTTTCAGCTTCTTCCTCGGCTTGCTTCTCGGCCTCTTCTTCGGCCTGCTTTTCAGCTTCCTCTTCGGCCTGCTTTTCAGCTTCCTCTTCAGCCTGCTTTTCAGCCTCTTCCTCGGCTTGCTTCTCGGCCTCTTCTTCGGCCTGTTTTTCAGCTTCCTCTTCGGCCTGCTTTTCAGCCTCTTCTTCGGCCTGTTTTTCAGCTTCCTCTTCGGCCTGCTTCTCAGCTTCCTCTTCGGCCTGCTTTTCAGCTTCTTCCTCGGCCTGCTTCTCGGCCTCTTCTTCGGCCTGCTTTTCAGCTTCCTCTTCGGCCTGCTTTTCGGCCTCTTCTTCCGCCTGCTTTTCGGCTTCCTCTTCAGCCTCAGCTTCCGCTTCATCTTCGGCCTGGTCTTCAGCTTCATCCTCTTCAGGACCAAGGTATGCCGATGCCTTAAGGCCCACTGGCCCCGGGGCACGCTCCTCGAAAAGCCCTCCTGCCTTGTAGGCCTCAGCCGGAAGGGCATAGATCACCTGCGACACGACCAGCGCGCTGAACCCGCACAGCAATGTCAGGTGGCGATATTTCATAGTCCCGATCTCCGGTTTCGTACGGGCATAGAATGCCAGAAAGCCATTATATCACATATGCGACCAAAGGACGCTTCAGCACTGTAACGCGCGTGTGCGTCACTTTATTCCCTGCCCACGCATGAAAGTCATCATGAAGCGATAAATGCCATAATAAATTGAAAAAATTAAGAAAGCGGGAATAAACTCGGGCTCCTCCCCGTTACCAAGGTGATGAACGCAGTGATGAAACAATACCCAGCCAACGCCTGGCGCGAAGAATTGGTAGCGATGCTCCCAAGGTTGCGGCGGTATGCTGTATCGCTCACCGGCACGCTTCATGACGGTGAGGACCTGCTGCATTCCACGGTCGAAAGGGCCCTTCTGAGGGTCAATCAGTTCAAGCAAGGAACTGATCTGGACCGGTGGCTGTTTCGCATCTGCAAGAACTTGTGGCTGGACGAAGTGAGATCCCGGAAAGTCCGGGGCGAAACAATCAAGCCTGAAACAACAATGGATGAGCCCTGTGTCGATGGGGAAAGCCAGGCCACAGCGGCGATCGGCCTCTCTGAACTAGGGGCCATGCTATCGCAGATGCAGGACGACCACAGGGAAATCCTGCTTCTGATTGCTGTTGAAGGTTATTCATACAAGGAAGCTGCCGAGCAGTTGGAGCTTCCCATTGGAACAATAATGAGCAGGCTAGCCAGGGCCCGGTCCAAACTCACGGAGCTGTCCGCAAAAGCGCGTCAGCAAAACGAGAACGTGGTGCCGTTCGGTAGAGGACGGGAGAGATAACATGAAGATTGAAGATACAGACCTGATGGCCTATATGGACGGGGAGCTATCCCCCGCCGAAGCCCGCGAAGTTGAAGAGCAGCTGGCCCAGTCTGCAGACCTGCGCGAACAACTGGACCGCCTGCGCGCGGCCGACGCCCTGTTGGCCAAAAGCCTTGAGAGTACGGCTACGCGCTCAACGCGGCCAGACACGATGGCGCTCGTCGACGAGTTGGCGCACAAGCTAGCGCATCAGGAAACCAGGCCAGAAAACAATCTGGTCACCCTTAGACAACCGGACCAGGGGAACACTCCCCTCTGGAAGCGACCCTTCATACCGCAGGCCATTGCGGCGTCTGTTGCGCTATTCATTGGCTTTGGCGCAGGCAACCTGACGTCGAGAAACGATGATGCCGCGACTGGAAGCTACACGGATTTTGCCATGGGACAGATCAGCCCCCAGTCACCGCTTTATCGTGCGCTTGAAACCTCGGCCAGCAACCAGACTGTCCGCTTTGGCCCTGAAGAGGAGGCATCCGCAACGCTGATGACCACCTTCCAGACGGCGAGCGGCACCTACTGCCGGGAGTTCGCAGCAACAGCGCCAAGCGGCGGCAGCCACGGCATTGCCTGCAGGAAGAACGGCGGGTGGATTGTCAAGGCTGTCGTTGCCACCAATACGCCAGAGCCGGCCGACAACGGCATGTTTGTAACCGCGAGTGACGCGGCAACCGACCCGATCGGTACTATGGTCATGTCGATGATGAAGGGCGATGCCCTTAGCCTGAACGACGAAGAAAAAGCCATCAGAGGCAACTGGAATTGAGCCTCCTGTAGGCCCACAAACGCCTATACCCAATGCCTTTGCTCCTTTTTCAAAAAAAATGTCGAGGCAGCGGAATAATTCGCGGGCCTATCCCGTTACCCAGATAACAACAGGTTTAATGCTGGAGAAAACACATGACTGACATCACAGGCACAAGCGGCAACGATACGCTCATCGACTACGACGAGCTGGAAGGTGGCACGGTGACGCTGGACACTACGCTCCTGTCTAACCCCAAGGCATATTCCGCAAGAGCCGAAGCCGCAACGCAAGGAGGCCCTGTTGAAAGCGGGAGCAATGACGACGACGGCGCGAACGATGACGTTGAAGACGACACCGATGACGACGGCGTTGATGAGACCGACGAAGACGAGACTGAAGACGAAGCCGATGACGACTCCGAAGAAGACGAAGTAGAGGACGAGGACGAAGACGACGACATTCAAGGCACGGACGACGATGACGAACAGCGCGGCTTTGATGGCGATGACACGCTCGATGGCGGCCTCGGCGATGACGAAATCAAGGGCGGTGACGGCGACGATCAACTGATCGGCGGTGCCGGCGCCGACGAACTCAAAGGCGAAAACGGCAACGACACCCTGGACGGTGGCGATGGCGAAGATGAGCTCAAAGGCGGCAACGGCAACGACGACATCTCAGGCGGCGACGGCGAGGATGAGATCAAGGGTGGCGCCGGGGATGATGTCATTTCAGGCGGAAATGGCGATGATGAGATCGATGGCGGTGAAGGCGACGACACCATGACGGGCGGCGCAGGTGCCGACAAGTTCGAGATCGACCCGAAATCCTCGGACGTCATCACAGACTTCAACGGCGCCGAAGGCGATGTGATCGACCTTGATGATTGCGATGCCTTCAGCACATTCGAAGAAATGCTGGCCGCGTCCAGCCAGGTTGGCGCCAATGTAGTGATCCAGCTTGGCACCGGCGAAACGCTGACCCTTCAAAACACCGACCTCGGCGACCTGTCCGCCAGCTATTTCGAGTTTGACGACAATGACGATGAGCTGGACGACCAGGACTTTGATGGCGGCGACGAAGACGACGACCACGAAGGCGATGATTCCGCGCAGCACCTGAAAGGCGGCAATGGCAACGACAACCTAAAGGGCAACGGCGGCAACGACTTCATGACCGGCGGCTCAGGCAAGGACACCATCGACGGCGGTGACGACGACGACAGCATCTTTGCGGGCCAAGGCGATGATGATGATGACGTCTTCAGCGGCGGCAGCGGCAACGATGTGGTTGGCGCAGGACGGGGATCGGACATCCTGGTTGGCGACAACAAAGGCACCGGCGGAGACAACGACGGCAGTGATACACTGTACGGGAGCCTCGGCGATGACGTCCTGATCGCCGGCAGCTGGAACGATATCAACAACGATGGAATCGTGGATGCGAACGAAGTTGTCATGACAGGCATCGCGACAAACATTCTCTGGGGTGGCGACGGCTCAGATGACATCTATGGCGCTGATGGTGACGACACGCTGGCTGGCGGCGCAGGTGACGATGAAATCGATGCCGGCGATGGCAACGATATTCTGTATGGCGGTCGCGGAGCCGGGAACGACGACGTCGATGGTGGTGATGGTGACGATACTGTCTTTGGCGGCATGGGCAACGACACGGTCACCGGAGGCGACGGCAATGACGTTGTTTATGGCGGTGCCGGCAACGATACGGTCAGAGGCGGCGACGGCACTGATGATATCTATGGAGGCGCAGGTGACGACCTGATGGTCGGCGGCCAAGGCAGCGACACTTTTGTGTTCAACGGAAACCATGGGAACGACATTGTCGACGACTTCGAAGTCGGGATTGACACGCTTTCATTGGCTGGCACGAACACAGATTTCGTCACGGTAGACGATGTCATTGCCGCCAGTCAGCAAGCGACCATTGACGGCATCGACGGCGTTCTTATCGACACCGGAGGGGGCGCATCAGTCTTCCTGGTGGCGCTGACCCTGGCAGATCTCCAGTCCGCCACACTAGACCTATAGCTACAGTCAGGTCACTAGGCAGGAAGGGAGAGCTTCGGCTCTCCCTTCTTCTGTATCCGCCCCCGGCGCGCACAGGGACCTTGTTTATGAGAAGAAGCCGACATGCGGCCACAAGCACCACAGGCAAAAAAAGGGCGTCTCCGGATCACCGGAAAACGCCCTAGGCCCCAAATACTTGGATGGGAAACTTGATTTTTTGGGAAGGGACCCGCCGCCAAGGGGGCTGACAGCGGGTCTGAGGGGGGAAATCAGGCCTTAGAAGTCGTACCCGATGCTGAATTTGACCGAGCGCCCCAAGATGGGACGGCCATTTGGTGCCGCAGGGTTGCGCGGGTCACCTTCGGTGATACCGTGGCTGTTGTTCAGGTTGTCCGCGTGCACCTGGAAGAAGAGGCCCGAAGGCGTGTTCACCAGAAGCCCCGCGTCAATCTTCTCGTAGCCCGCCAGTTCAACCGTATTGCCATTGTCGCCATAGCGCTTGCCGACAAACTGGACAGCACCATAAAGCGTGGCCGTCATGTCGCCCACCTCGAACTCGTAGCTCGGGTTAATGCGCAGCTGGAACTTCGGCTGGCGCAGAACCCGGTTGTCAATATCGCTTGCTGTGGTGGATGCAGTGATTTTCGCATCCTGAAGCGTGGCGATAAAGGCCAGGTTGAAGGCGTCATAAGTATAGCGGCCATCAAGCTCGACACCGATCGAACGAGTCTTGAAGGCCGTGGCACCAACGGTGCTGCCCACAACGCTCGAGAAGCTGTCGTTCTTGTTATAGAAAGCCGTGGCGAACAGACCGAATTGATCGCCCGAGTATTTCACGCCGCCCTCAAGCTGTTTGATACCATTCACATTGAGGTTGTTTTCGCGCACATCGTCGAAATGCGGGAACAGCGAGCCCTTGGAATAGCGCGCGAACACACCAAGATCGTCATTGATGTCATAGTTGACCGCAGCGGTGTAGGAGAAGGCATCATCCTTTAGGTTAACCGACATGTCGCGGGTGCCGTCCGGGTAGCCCGGGCCGCTGTCGAGAACATAATCGATGTCGATCCATTCCTGACGCAGGCCAAAGTCAAACCGGAAGTCTGGTGTTACCTGCCAGCTGTCCGCCAGATAGAGCGCGTCTGCGGATGCGTCACCAGCTGAGTTGATGCCGTAGGCCCAGCACCCCGAGCCCGAGCCCGCAGCCTGCAGGTCGGTACAGGCGATGCTGTCTTCAAGGAAATCACCGTTCGCCACGTTATGAAGCGGGGTGAAGTTGCCAAGCGTCCAGAAATCGTCCGACGACCATGTTGCCTTATAGTAACCGACCGTGATTTGGTGGTCCCCCACTTCCTTGGCAAGGCTGAGGTCGTTGGTGAAGGATTCGAGGTCCTTCTGGACAACCCAGTGGCCATAGTTCTGGACATAGTCGCTGTCGGACAGGGTTTCGCCGCCCAGCGTGGATACGCTGGCGAGACCGAGCGCGGACACGAGTATCGGACTGCCGTCCGGCACCAGACCATGTGTATCGGCGTTGCCCGTGGTGTAGCTGGTGTTGTTGCGCACGGTGAAGCCGTCGCCCAGATCGAAATCAATATTCAGGCCGGATACGCTGCCGTCCCAACCGCGACCATCAGCGAAATCGAAATCCTCGGTGTCGCCATTGCCGTTCACCTGAAGGGTGCGGAAGCGTGTTGCGTTACCAAGCTGCGAGAAAGTCCCAAGGTCATTCCCGGTATTCAGTGCCATCGGCAGGTACCATTGGCCGTGATCGTCGGTCACGCGGGTCCAGGCGTTGATTTCGCCATTCTCCAGAACCTTGGTCAGCTGCAATGTCACCTGCTTGCCCTTTTCCGAATTGAACTCGGCGTCACGAACGCCAGGCGAGGACTGAATATAGCCGCCCACCATGTAATAGAGCTCATTGCCGAGCGGCCCGGACATCACGGCGTCCACGCGCTGCAGGTCATAGTCGCTGGTGGTGTATTTAACCCGGCCTTCGGTTTCGTCGCCGCCTTTCTTCAGGTTGAAGTTCAGCGTTACGCCCGGCTCACCGTTCGAGAAGACGGCGTTCGGGCCGCCGCGCAGCGCTTCTGCGCTGGCGATGGTCTCATCAATGCGGAAAATGGAGCTTTGCTCGAAGAAGGACAGCATTTCGGTGCCATAAATGGGCGCACCATTGATGGACATGGTCACGAACGGCGCGTCACCCCCACCCGGCAGGCCGCGCACATCGATGTTGGCGCCGGCAACACCACCTGAGCTTTCCGCCCAGACGCCAGGAACAAGCGTGAACAGCTCCGCCGTGCTTTTCGTGCCAGCAAGGCCAATGGCATCTTCACTCATGGTCGTGATGGCGAAGCTGGCGTCCTGTTTGGCAACACCGGCACCACCCGGGGTACCAAGAACGACAATTTCTTCAAACGCCACATTCTCGTCGGCGTCGGCAGTGGTATCTTGTGCAAGTGCACCGGCAGCACTTACGGCAGCAAGAGCCACGACCGCTGTACTGGATTTCAGAAGACTAGGTGTAATACGCATTTGGTCGGCCCTCCCAAGCCCAACATTGAACTCAGCTCCTGGTGCGCGAACGATTATACCAGCTTCCACCCTGGTGATAAGAACGCCACTTGCGCCCTGTTGAAAAGAGCGCCTTCTGGAGCGATGACGAGTCTTACCTACGCCTCTTTGCAATCGATTGCAATACAAAATTACAATCGATTGCATGATTTTGTAATAAATCTCGACAAACACGGCTCCAGGCATGTAGTAAATTCATATGGAGAAAAGCAAAAATCTGACGATGGCGGACATCGCGAAGCTCGCTGGGGTTTCTGAGGCAACGGTCTCCCGTGCCTTGAAGGATAGTCCGCTGATCAACAAGGAAACCCGTGCGAAGGTTCAGCGAATTGCGCGCGAAAACAACTATGAGATCAATGCGGCGGCGCGAAATTTCCGCACCAAGAAAACCCACACCCTCGCGGTCGTACTGCTGGTGGACAGGGAGTGGGGGCATGAGGTGTCTGACGCCTTCCTGATGGTGTTACTTGGCAGCATCGCGGATGAAGCCGGCATGCAGGGCTATGACCTACTTTTGTCCACCAACCCCAACGACGTTGCTGACCTGAATACCTATTTCCTTGAATCCAAGCGTGCGGATGGCCTGATCATCATCGGCCAGGGCCGCAATGATCCCCGCCTTGACAGACTGGCGGAAGCAGGTGCGCCCTTCATTGTCTGGGGCGCCGAAATGGCAGACCACAATTATTTCACCGTGGGCAGCGACAACCGGCGCGGTGGCTATGAGGCCACCAGGCTCCTTCTTGATAATGGACGCAAACAAGTTGCGTTTTTGGGCGATGTCCGACACCCGGAAATGGAACACCGCTTCGAGGGCTACCGCGCGGCGCTTGAGGAAGCGGATATTGAGGTCTCAAATGAGCTGACCATCCCAACGGATTTCTCTCGCTCTGACGGTTATACCAAGGCTGAGGCCTTGATCCGGGACGGCAGGCCCATCTGCGACGCCGTCTTTTGTGTCAGCGACAATATCAATAAAATATGTTCTATTGGTCTGCCCCTTACTATTGCCTACTTCAAAGTGTGCTGTTGTAAATAAACCACTATCTATTGCTATACTAGGTATTGTAAGTTGTCTTTCTGA
>JBNKYQ010000056.1:0-13226 GCA_050300975.1 Kordiimonas sp. | reverse complement strand
GCAACTATTCAGATCGGTTCCCGTCAGGACATACTCAAGCCCCACGCCAAACCAGTCGCCCCCTTCGTCCGAACCACTTTTGCCGCCTATTGGGCAAGTGTATGTCTTCATCCCTTCGCCACATGGATTGTCTACAATTTCGGTACATTCGGGGTATGTCTGAGTATCCGCAACGCAATATTGGGTCGACAGAACCATGCTGTTCGCTTGCGTGTTATATTTCACTTCCACGCCCGTACAGTCACAGTCCGCACCTGCAGCCCCTGTAACCGCCAATGAGAACGCCAAGCTGGCTGGTAATATTTTCGGTAGCATATGCAGTCCCTCCCGGTCGCTTATTGGTGTCACCGACAAACTTTTGTCTGACAAATCAATAGACGCCCCAGGCAAGTATCTGTGAATATTTCCGGCGGCCTGCAAGGGCTAGTTCGCTGAGCAGCTGTCGTGCATCACCTGGGTGCTATCCTTCTTGATAAGTTCCCAGTTTTCAATCGGAGCCTTGGCGACAAGCACGCTGTCCTGGCCGAAGCGCGTCACATAGGTGCGCACGATGGCCTGAAGCTCCGGTTCGCGGCAGTCGTCAGCAAACAGGGTGATGATGCGCGACCGTTCCTTGGCGGACAGGTAAAAACCTGTGGTCTCCGTCACGTTGAAGCCTGCGAACACCTTGGCGAATTCAGCCTGATAGGCTTCCCACTCAGCCATAGACACCGCGCCGCCATCCGGCTTCGACAGCCCGAAATAGAGCTTGTATTGATAATTGGTCGCCCATGCATGAGACGCCAATAGAAATGAGAGCACAAACGCGAAAATCAGACGCATGACCATCCCCCTAACCTTCCCCCACATCGGGCCAAAGCTCGGCCATGGATTTGCTCAGCCCCGGTCGCATCACGATGCGGGCGTGCCTGCGCCTTAGCGCCCTTGGTTCCGCCACGCCGCAACTGTGGGCGATGATGCAGATTTCCTTCTTCATGTTTTCGGCATAGTGCGCCACGCGGTCGGCCTTGGCTTCTGGCACCAGGCCGCGCTGCAGGCGTTTGTCGTGCGTGGTGATGCCCGTGGGGCAGGTGTTCTTGTTGCACTGAAGCGCCTGAATGCACCCAAGCGAGAACATGAAGCCCCGCGCTGAATTCACGAAATCCGCCCCCGCACAGAAGGCCCACGCCACCTCGGATGGGTTGATCAGTTTGCCGCTTGCTATCACCTTAATATGGTCCCGAAGGCCCGCGCGCATCAGCGCGTCCACCAGAAGCGGCAGGCTTTCCCGAAGCGGCATGCCCATATTGTCAATCAGGCTCATGGGCGCAGCACCCGTGCCACCATCGCCGCCATCCAGCGTGATGAAATCGGGTGCGCTTTCCGCCCCGCGTTTGGTGACTTCCGCGAACAGCTCAAGGAAAAAGCTTTCATCGCCCACCACCATCTTGAGCCCCGTGGGCTTGCCTGTCGTCTCGCGCACATACGCGATCATATCAAGGATATCGCCCACATTGTGCCATTCCGGATGCCTGTTTGGGCTGATGGCGCTCTGGCCCACCGGAATGCCGCGAATATGGGCGATCTCTTCCGTTACTTTCACCCCCGGCAGGATACCGCCCTTGCCGGGCTTGGCCCCCTGGCTCATCTTGATCTCGAACATCCGCACCTGCTCGTGCGCCGCGACGGCCTTCAGTTTTTCTTCGTCGAAGCCGCCCTCATGCTTCCTGACACCAAATTTGGCCGTGCCGATCTGGAAGATGATGTCGCAGCCGCCCTCGAGGTGATAGGGGCTCAAGCCACCTTCCCCCGTGTTCATCCAGATGCCCGCCTTCTTCGCCCCCATGGATAGCGCCCGAACGGCCGGGACAGATAGCGCACCAAAGCTCATGGCTGAAATGTTGAAGATCGAACTGGTGGTATAGGGCTTGCGCGCGCCGGGGCCGATGGTCACGGGGCCCGGTTCGGCTTCTTCTTCATTCATCGCGGGGAAAGCGCAGTTGGCGAAAAACACCGTACCTGCGGGCTTCAGGTCCCGCGTGCTACCGAAAGCGACGGTCGAATCCACATCCTTCGCGGCACGGTAAACCCAAGACCGTTCGGCCCTGTTGAAGGGCATTTCCTCCCGGTCCATGGCGAAGAAATACTGGCGGAAGAATTCGCCCAAATGTTCGAACAGATAGCGAAAGCGGGCAATGACCGGATAGTTGCGCCTGAGGGCACTTTCATGCTGGCTTTTGTCGCGCCAATAGGCGCCGATAATCCACAGAACACCCAGGCCAACCGCCAGTACAAACACCAGCGCCAGATATTTCAAGATGATGGGAAGATACGCCAAAACCGTGTCCATCCCGTGCCCCCTTCTGCTAGATCAATCCTTCGGGGAAGGCTCGCACAGGCAACGGCATCAGTAAAGGGACAAGAAGCGGGTCAGTGCACGGCCCCAAGCTCGAACGCCGGCAGAATATAGTGCTGCAGCAGATCGTTCGACTGCTGGTGCATGCCGGGCGTGTTGTAGCGCTCGGCGGTGATCACGACCACCATGTCCATGTCTTTGAACACAGCAATTTTGCTGCCACCGTTGCCGGCCATGTAAAAGGCCTTGTGCACAAGTCCCGTGGTGGCCGAGAAGAAATCGCCGATCCACCACTGATAGCCGTAGCTTTGCACATCGCTGACCACACGGTGCGGTGTCGTGCTCTCTTTGACCCAGCCTTCAGGCAGCAAGCGACGGCCATGCCAGACGCCGTCCTGCAGGGCAAGCTGGCCAAACTTCATCAGGTCCCGGCTGGTGAGCTCCAGCCCGCCACCGGCCTGTTCTTCGCCCATGGGGGAGCGGTACCATTCATATTTTGTCACCCCAAGCGGGGTGAACAGCGCGGCATCGACGAAATCATCCAGGCTCTGGCCCACCGCCATCTCGATCGCCTGCCCCGCCAGGAAGGTGCCTGCCGTGCAGTAACGGAACGGCCCAAGGCCGGTGCTATCCCGCGTCCAGCCGGGCATGGTGGGCAGGTCAAGGGCAAAGCGCGTCCAGTCCTCGCGCTCGTGCATCTTGTCCTCGTACCCTGGGGTGGTCTGGTCATTGTCGTTGCAATCGAACGCCGACGACATGGTCAGCAGGTCCTTGAGGCGGATATCCTGTTTGGTGTCATTCATATGCTTGATGGGCGCATACACGCCAAAAAGCGGCATGACCTTGTCATCCACGCCCGCGAACGCGCCTTGCTCGATGGCTGCGCCCACCGCCATACTGGTGATACTTTTGGTGGCTGAGCGCGTATTGTTGAGATACTGCGGTCCGCCGGGCCCGAAATAGTGCTCGTAGACGATCTCACCGTTTTTCATCACGAGAACGCTGGTAATGTCCTTGAAGTCACCCCGGCTGATGGCCGCCGTCATCTCGTCCATCGTGCCATTGGCCGCAAGCGCCGGGCTGGCGGCGCCAACTAGCATCAACATCAGGCCTGAAAGGAACTGTCGCAGCATCACTCGCTCTCCCACGGTTTGGGCCAACCCCAAAATTGAGCCAACCATAGTAGACAGCGAGATTTTGTCGATAGTTAGATCGAATTGGAACTAGTCGCGCCCGCCTATTCGGTGAAGGATTGCCCGCACTTGTGGCAGGCGTCCAGAGCCTTGCTTTCAACAATCATCCGCCCGCTGCCGCCATCGTCACGAACCAGTACAGGCGCACCACAACAGGGACATTTCAAAGAATGTTTGGCAAGTGGAAGCCCCACTAGTAACCACAGGAGCATTCCTGCAAGCAGCAGAATGTAGGACGCGAAGCCCATGCCTTCACCACTGAGTATGGTCCAAATGAAATAGAGGAGCAGCAACACCGGAAGGACGGCGTCCGATGCATGCCGCAACAGGTTAAACCGCTGCTGCAGGGTCATGCCTTGTGGTCCACGTCGGCGAACAGGCCTTCAAGCACTTCAAAGGGCAGCATGACGCTGCCGTGGCGGCCCGGGTGTTCCCACACGGGCGCGAGGAGCGCCAGGTCTGTCCATTTGGCGGGGAAATCCGCTTCACCTGTTTTGACCATATGGCGGAAGCGCATGGCGATATCCGCAAGCTCGTCCTCGGACAGCCCGATCACATGCTGGCCAACGATGGCCGCCGTGGCCTGGCCAAGCGCACAGGCCTTCACTTCCTGGCCGAACTCCGTGATCACGCCGCCCTTCACCCGCGCGTCCGCGCTGATCCTGCTGCCGCAGATGTGGCTGGTCTTTGTAACCGTCGCGTCCGCCACCTGAAGCCGGTCGGTGTGCGGGATGCGCGTGGTCCAGCGCAGGATATCGGTGTTGTAAAGTTCGGTCATTTTCAAGCCAAGCTGGTGATCCAGAGGTTCCGTCCCTACGTAAGATGGGAAACACTGATTGCCAAGAAGCTTTTCAGTTTTGCCGCAGATATCTTGCGTTTGCCTTGAATTCTGGGTAATCCTGACCATATTAATCGGTGTTTCCCGTGGGCTTTCGAGCCGGGAACCGATTCCATAGCCGACCCGCAAACGCTGAGGTTGGCCATCATCCACAGAAAGGAATTTTAGATGGATGCCGTACTTGAAAGGGCCAATGGCTCTGAACTGAAGGTAATCCCTGACGACGCCCGTGGGGACACTGGCGCCGACACGCATTCGCGCAAACCAAGCCGCGCGGAAGCAGAGGAAGCCGTGCGCACGCTGATCCGCTGGGCGGGCGATGACCCGACCCGCGAAGGCCTTCTGGACACCCCGAAGCGCGTCACCAAGGCGTATAAAGAGTTTTTCAAGGGGTATGACGATAACCCGGCTGAGATCCTGTCGCGCACCTTTGAAGAGGTCGCGGGCTATGACGATATGGTCGTGCTGCGCGGCATCAAGGTGGAAAGCCACTGCGAGCACCATATGGTGCCGGTGCTGGGCACCGCCCACGTGGCCTATATGCCGAACGGGTCTGTTGTGGGCATCTCGAAGCTCGCGCGCATCGTTGAGGCGTACGCCAAACGCCTGCAAACCCAGGAAACCATGACCGCCCAGATCGCCGACGCGATCGAGAAATATCTTGATCCCAAGGGCGTGGCCGTGGTGGTGGACGCCACCCACAGCTGCATGTCCTGCCGCGGCGTGAAGCACAGTGATGTCTATACCATCACCCGACAGTTCCGCGGCTGCTTCCGCGAAGCCGACCAGGAACGCCGCTTCTGGGACCTGGTGCGCGGCTAAACGGTCCAAAACCAAAAGGCACCGCCATGTGGCTGGTGCCTTTTGTTGCCAATGAAAGTCATTCAAGGTCAATGCAATTCTGTTGCGACCTGGCCGACCACGTCATTCCCCGTGCGCATTTGTTCTGAGCCAGCCGACCGTGCAACCGGACATATTTGTTTCAAAAACAATAACAGCTAATTGACAACCCTCAGAATATGCACCATCAATGCACTCAGGATCGACTGGGGGTTCGTTTCTTTTCCATATGCTTGAACGTAATAGTTGAGTTCAATAAGCTCAAACACGATCCCATATCGTGTACTCACCCCCAGACAGCACTGCTGGTGAACTGACAAGGCAGAGACACTTTGGGGGGTAAATATGCCAGAAATCATTGGCACGAATAGCGAAGACAAACTCTACGGCACCACCGGAAATGATACGCTTCGCGGGAACGAATCTGCAGATACACTCTATGGCTCTGCTGGGGATGACCTACTGGATGGCGGGGCCTCCAACTATGACACCGTGCGTTATGACTTCTCATCGGCAGACACCCTGATCGCAAACGGGAACACCGTAACCTCAGACTCTTTTGATACCGATACATTGCTGAATATCGGCTATCTGACAGTCTATGGTTCCAGTGGCGCAGATCACATAGAGAGTAATGACCTCGCCATTTGGGCTCGGGGTAATGGCGGAAAAGACACCTTGATCGGCGGAGACGGCAACGACACACTGGACGGTGACAATTCCCTGTCGACCAATTCCGTCCTGGCTGCGGACATATTGGAGGGCAACGGAGGCGACGACATCCTTTCCGTTCGCCCCTTGGACACGGTAACAGGCGGCGATGGCGCGGATCGCTTCGATCTTTCAATTGACGATGCCGTCGCCAATATCGAACAAGCTGGTGTCATCACAGACTTTGATCCAGCCATCGACAGTTTGGCATTGCTTATTCTATCCCGAAGCTTTGATGATCTCTCAATCACCCCGGGAACAGGCGAATATGAGGGCCATTCAATTGTCACAGTCAACGCAACCGGGCATTATCTTGCAATCCTTGAAAATGTTACCCTTTCCAGCTTCGACGGACTGATCGGCGAAGCCGAAACGCTGACTGGAACGGATGACGACGACTCTCTTGTAGGCGGAAGCGGCGACGACCTCTTTATCGGGTCCAGTGGAACCGACACCATGATCGGCGGCCACGGAGATGACACCTTCCAAGGCGTTTCAGCGACGGATGTTATCGACGGTGGCGCCGGATTTGACGACGAACTGGACCTGTCAGCCCTCACGATAAATGTCGATGTAGACCTCAATGCCGGAACGATCTCCACCGGCGGATCAATCACCGGCAGCGTGACAGGTGTCGAAAATGTCAAGGCAACAGCCACCGGCGGGACACTGGTTGGCGACAACAACTACAATGCGTTGACCGGGGGAGCGGGCAACGATCATCTCGTCGGCAATGGCGGGAATGATCGCCTGCTGAGCGGTGGCGGAATCGATACGCTAGAAGGCGGCGATGGCTTCGACCAATTGCATATCGATTACGGCTATGCCGACGGCGGAAATGGCACAGACATCATCACGGTTGCATATGGCGATTCCACCCTTCTGGGTGGCGCAGGTAGCGACCTGTTCAACCTTGACCTCTGGAGCGACCTACATACTACCATTGCAGACTTCAGCGCCGAAGAAGGCGACCTGATCAGAATTTCCCGGCCTTACACGCATGCCGACCCTGATTTCGCATCCTACTTATTTGTGCGCCCCTTGAGCTATCAGGAGATTCTGTTCAATGCAGCGGATAGCGATGATGGCGTGATTATCAACATCGATGGCAACACAATCACCATCACGGGCTATTCCGTAAGTGATCTGACGGCAGATATGTTCGGAATTACGGCCATCTCCGATGAGCAATACGCGAGCGGAACCGATACAATCCTTGATGCTTTTTATGATCTTGGTCGGTCTTGGACACCCGGGGAAACCCTCACATACCAAATCGACGACCAGCTCGATACCAACATGGTATCGCTTATTGAAGCAGCGCTTGATCAAGTGGCAAGATCGGCCAACCTGACGTTTGAAGAGGCCGAGGGTGGCATTCTAAGTTTTGAACTCGACCCATCCCTGTCATCCGCTGGCGCGGCAGAGGCCGTGGACCGAAGTGGCACGCGCATCGCCTTTCAGTCGAACGACCAACCTGCCACAGTGGTCTTCCACGAACTGGGGCACGCTCTAGGCCTGTCACATCCCGACGAATCCTCGGCTTTCATTGCTGATCTACAGCTTGCTCCCTACACAATCATGCAAAGCTTTGGACTTCCCGGCGCAGGGCCGATCGATAGCGGCACATGGCCCCCAGAACTTGACTCAAGCATCGTTACAGGCTTCATGAATCTGGACCTGGAGGCCCTCATCGGGCTTTACGGCGAAAGTACAGTGTCGGCAGGAGACGACACTTATTTCTTCTCTACATCTGACATCATCTTCCAGGGCCTCCATGATACAGGCGGCGTTGATACCATCAACATTTCAGATCCCAACAAAGTCGGCGTAGCTTTGGACTTGACGCCAGGAGGGGCCTTTAGCCTAGGAACCGTTGTTGATGGGTTTTTCGCCCCAATCCTGTCTGAAACTGTTCATACCACTCGCACAACGATTATTGAACGTGTGGTCAGTGACGACGGTGATGACTTCATCAGCGGCAACAGCGCCGACAACTATATCGCAGGCAAGGGCGGAAACGACTGGCTGGCCGGCGCAAGCGGGAATGATACACTGATCGGTGGCCTGGGGGATGACTCTATCGATGCGGGAGACGGCAACGACACGTCTTGGGCAGGTAAAGGCGATACAGGCAATGATACCGTCGACGGCGGTGCCGGCGACGACGAAATAGGCGCTGCTGCAGGTGACGACATGCTAATTGGAGGCCAAGGCAGCGACAAGCTTTATGGCGGTACCGGTAACGACATCATTATCCTGGGTGAGTGGCAGGATAGTGACAATGATGGCCTGATTGACGACAATGAGCTTGTTACCAGCAGTATTGAAAATGAAATCGCCTACGGAGGGGACGGCAGCGACATACTCTATGGAACAAACGGAAACGAAACCCTGGGCGGTGCAACCGGCAACGACACCATCAATGGGTTCGGTGGCGACGATCTGATCTATGGCGGCGGCGGCGCGGCGCGGGACACAGTAGATGGCGGAGCAGGCAACGACACGCTTTATGGCGGCGGCGGCGACGACAATGTATCAGGTGGCGCTGGAAATGACTTAATCTATGCCGGGGCAGGCAATGACACTGTCCACGGCGGCGCGGGCAACGACACCATGGGCGGCAGCGGCGGTGAGGACTTTTTCACGGGCGGTGATGGCGCGGATGTCTTTTCCTTCTATTCCGGCAACGGTGCAGACACGATCACCGACTTCGACACAAGCGAAGACCGGCTATCGTTTGAGGACATCGACATCGCCGACCTTGCGGCCGTTGCCAGCGAAACCACACAGGACGGCGCAAGCGGTGTGCTGCTCACGCTCAACGCTAACACCAGTGTCTTCCTGATTGGTCTTGAGCTCAGCGACATCTCGAACGACCTGCTCTTGGGTTAGTATATAGAAATACAGGCTTGATGAAGCGGTGTGATCGGGCGATCATGCCGCTTTGTTATTCAAGAGCGTATCAATGACTAAAATCCAGTTTGCAGACCGGGCCGACCGCAAGGCCCTGGAAACAGGCGACGCCTTCGCCCCCAAGTTTGATGACCGGGGCCTGATCCCTGTTGTCACCACCTGTGCGACCACGGGCACTGTTCTGATGCAGGCCTGGATGAATGCGGAAGCGATTGAGCGCACCATCGAGACCGGCGAAGCGCACTATTTTAGCCGCTCGCGGCAAGAGCTTTGGCACAAGGGCGCGACCTCTGGCGAATTTCAGGTAGTGAAGGACTTCCGCACCGACTGCGACCAGGACGCACTGTGGCTGGTAGTGGACCAGAAGGGCGGGAAATGCTGCCACGTGGGGCACCCCAGCTGCTTCTACCGCAGCATCAAAGTGAATGCGCCTGTGAGCGACAGCGAACCACCCCGCCTGAAGACAGATGATTAAGCCCTTAGGCCTTCTCGCACTGATACTTGCCGCCCTGCCTGCATTCGCGCAGGAACAGGAAGCCACCATGACGCCCGAGGAGCGCCTGAAGCGCATGCAGGCCGTTGAAGGCCGCGTGCCCGAAGATGTGGTCACCAGCTTCCGCCGCCGCGTGGTGGACAGCAACAAGCTGCCCTGGCGGGCCATCGGGCGGGTCAATATCGGCGGTCGGGCGCACTGCACCGGCGCACTTGTCGGCAAGCGGCTGGTGCTCACAGCCGCCCATTGCCTGTTCTCAAAGGCGGGCAATGCCATGGTCGTACCGGCCATCGTGCATTTCGTCTCGGGCTACAGCAAAAGCGAATACCGCGCCCATAGCCAGGTCGAAAGCTATTTTGTGCCCAACGAGTTCGATGGCCACCTTGGTGCTGACCACAGGAACCTGCCGTTTGACTGGGCGCTGCTGACGCTGGAGGAGGCGATCGGCGAAACAGAGGGCTTTCTGCCACTGCACCAAAGCTTCCGCGGGGGCAGCGCACCCATTGCCCCCCTTCTGGCCACAGCTGACATTCTTGCCGCAGGCTACCCGCGTGACCGCGCCCACATCCTGTCGGTTGAAGAGAACTGCAGCATCCAGACGGTACTATACGGCAGCCGCGTGTTGGTCACGGACTGCCTCGCCATCGAAGGCGACAGCGGCGGCCCCATCCTTCAGCAAGGCGAGGACGGCTATGTGGTTGTCGGCATCCAGACAGCATCTACCCAGGTTGGCCGCACCCGCGGCACCCTGGGGGTTTCGGCCCTTGCGTTCAGCAAGCAGCTCAACCAGTCCCTGGCAGAAAGCCGCTGACCTGCCCGAAACCGGCGCATGCCACGCGTTACAATCTGCGCTCGCCAATCCTGCAATCTTCTGTAAAATGGCCCTATGAACAAAGACTTGGCCATTTCCGAGCTGACGGCACGCTTTGGCGGAAAGCTCAATCTCACGCCGGCCGACCGTGAACAGCACGGCGCGGATGAAAGCTCGCACGCCGTGATGATGCCGGACGCGGTTCTCTATGCCGCGACGACCGAAGAAGTGGCAGACGCCGTGCGCATCTGCGCCCGCCACCGCATGCCGGTGATCCCCTTCGGCGCCGGCACCTCGCTTGAGGGCCACATAACCGCGCCCCATGGCGGCCTCACTATTGACCTGAGCCTGATGAACCGGGTTCTGGCGGTGAATGACGCAGATCTGGACGTGCGGGTGCAGGCGGGTGTCACGCGCCAGGCGCTGAACGCACATCTTCGGGACAAGGGTCTGTTTTTTCCGGTTGATCCGGGGGCCGACTGCACGCTTGGCGGCATGGTGGGCACGCGGGCGTCCGGCACCAATGCGGTCCGGTACGGCACCATGCGCGAACAGGTACTGTCCCTTGAGGTGGTTACCGCCACGGGCGAAGTCATTGAAACAGGCAACCGCGCGCGCAAGTCCGCCGCGGGCTATGACCTTACGCACCTGTTTACCGGGTCTGAAGGCACGCTGGGGGTGGTAACAGAAATGAGCCTCCGGGTTTATGGCAGGCCAGAAAAGCTGATGGCTGGCGTTTGCCGCTTCCCATCAAATGAGGCCGCGATCGACACGGTCATCACCACCATCCAGATGGGCATCCCCGTGGCGCGGATCGAGCTGCTGGACGAACTGTCCATCCGCGCCGTGAATAAATATTCCGGGCTAACGCACCAGGAAGCGCCCACCCTGTTCCTGGAGTTCCATGGTGGTTCCGCCGCCGTGGATGCCGAAATCAAAACCTTCTCTGAGATCGCCACAGAGATGGGCGGGTCAGACATTGAATTCGCCGAAAAACAGGAAGACATCAACAAGCTGTGGCACGCCCGCCACCAGCTTTACTATGCCACCCGCGCCATGGAGCCCGGCAAGCATGTGATGACAACGGATGTGTGCGTGCCCATCTCCCGCCTGGGGGACTGCATGCATGAGACACGCCGCGACATGGACGAAAGCCCGATTGTCGGCAGCATGCTGGGCCACGTGGGCGACGGCAACTTCCACACCATTCTGCTGGCGGACCCGAACAACCTGGGCGAAATGCGCGCGCTTGAGGAGCTGCACGACCGCATGGTGACCCGCGCAATTGAGATGGGCGGCACCTGCACCGGCGAACACGGCATAGGCTTGGGCAAGATGAAATATCTGGAGAAGGAAAAGGGCCCGGCCCTTCACCTGATGCGGCAGATCAAGGCAGCGCTTGACCCCATCGGCATCATGAACCCGGGCAAACTGCTGCCCGGCATGGAAACCGGATCATGATAGAAGAGTTCCTGACAGTGCTGACCGTTCGCGCGGTGCCCGGTGCCCGCGAAGGCGGCCTTGTGCGCGAAATCGCCGGCATCGTGGGGCGCCACCGCAGGCAGAAGGCCTTCTGGGCTGAACACCTTCAACACACCAAGGAATGTATCACGGCGCATCTTTATCAGGCAGACCCGAAGGAGCCGATCCTGTTGATGGGCGCGGGCCTTTGCCTTGACGTGCCGCTTGCGGCGCTGAATGAACACCCCGCGGGCGCGCTTCTGATGGACGCGGTTGAAACCCGGCAGGCACGACGTGCGATCAAACCGTTTGAAAACATTGAGTTCGAGCAAGCCGACCTCACGGGTATGCTGAAAGAATTCTGGCTGGGGGACAAGAACAGCGCCTTCGCCCCGCCGGACATGGCACCGCTGCCGCTTGTGGGGCACGGCATGGCCATCAGCTGCAATATCCTGAGCCAGCTGCCACTTGCTTTCGCTTCCAGCCCGCCTGTGGGCGAACAGGAAGAAAAAATCACAGCTGCCATCCAGAAAGCCCACGTGCGGGCGCTATTGGCGATGGATTGCCCGGCTCTCTTGATCACAGATTATGAGCGGGTGGAGATCACCGGCACGGCGCCGCATGTCATCCAGACGGTTGACCCTCAGTTGCTGCCGGGCGAGCCTGTTGAGACATGGGACTGGCCCATCGCGCCACCGGGCGAAGTGACGCCAGACCTTGACGTAAGGCTGAAGGTTGGCGCCTGGCTTCTGAACGTCTGACGCTCTCGCTTATTCCTATTCCGCCCAGCCGGTCCAACCCGGGCCGCGCACAACCCGGCCTGGCGTTGCACCAGTGTGACTGCCATCCTTGATCACTTGCACCCCATTGACGAACACTTGGCTGACACCCGTCGACAGTTGGTGTGGGTCATTGAAGGTTGCGTGATCCGCGATGGTCGCAGGGTCAAACACCACAAGGTCCGCAAAGTCGCCTTCCTTGATGAACCCGCGCCCCCGAAGTTTCAGGCGCTCAGCCGGCAGGCCGGTGAGGCGGTAGATGGCGTCCGCAAGCGGGATCACCTGCTCATCCCTTACATAATGGCCAAGAAGGCGCGCTACATTGCCGTAGGTGCGCGGATGCTTGCCGCCGAACTCTCTCGCAACCATGGGGTCCACGGCTTCGGCGTCAGACCCGAAGGCCACCCAGGGCTGGCGAATCTTCTTTTTCACATTGTCCTCGCTCATCAGGAAATAGATGGCGCTGACGCGGGTGCCGTCCGCGATCACCAAATCCATTGCAGCCTCTTCCGGCGTTTTGCCCATGGTTGCCGCCACTTCCGAGAGGCGCATGCCGGTGTATTTCTTCAGCTCCGGGTTCTGGAAATAAGGCAGCAGCACGCCCTCAGCGCCCGCCGCCAGCATCAGGTTTTCCCATTCATCCGACGGGGTCGTCATCTCGGCCTGCAGCCGCTTGCGAATCTCGGGGTCCTTCAGGCGTTCAGCCCAATCCTCATGAGTGCCTTCCTGCACCCAGGGCGGCATGGCGGCATCAAGGCCGGTGGCGCCCGCCGTGTAGCTATACATGTCCGCGCCAATATCCAGGCCCTCAGCCCGCGCGGCTTCAACCCGGGCGATCACGTCATCCAG